>NZ_JAUBSF010000020.1:0-85630 GCF_036704615.1 Microcoleus sp. K4-B3 | reverse complement strand
TTACTAGGCATTGACTTTTCATAAATATGGTTATATTGTATAATACAATATGCGTTTTAAATGCACAACAGCTTAACTCTTGAGGCAATTCATCGCTATTGAAAACTTTGTACCGATCGCAGTACAATCGATCGATATTGCATCTGAGGAATCTCCCATGTCAGAACCGTTTTCCACTGAGATTAGCGATCGCATCTGCACTCACATGAACGAAGACCACGCTAGTGCTGTCGTGCTATATGCTCAAGCATTTGGCGACCAACCGCAGGCAACGGAAGCTCAAATGCTCGCTATTGATGCCAACGGCATGGATTTAACCGCTAAAGTCAACGACGAAACAGTGCCTGTCAGAGTAAATTTCGATCGCACTTTAAAAGACGCCGAAGATGCTCACCACACTCTCATTGAAATGGTGAAACAAGCTCGAAAAGTTGCTAAGTAGTCAATTGCGTACTAGGCTGTTATAATTTTAACGTTTGCAGTACGGAATTTAGTCCGCTTAAATAGTTGTTAAGGACTAACCTCCTTACTACAAACCTTTAATTGGGTTAAATCATTTTAAGGACTAAAATCCTGACTGCGAACAAAATATTTAATAAAGTTTAATTTCTCTCTACAAGATCCACTAAAATGACAGAAAATTACCCAAACCCCAAAGCATTAGATGTCGTCAATGGCAGTAAAAATAACCATTTCGAGGCACTCGTAAAACGACTAGATTTGATGATTCGCGCCCGCTATTCGCTGCTGTACATTGTCGGCGCGGAGGAGGAACCGGTCGAAGCCGTAATTGCCCAAGTAGCGCTGCAAGTAACTCCCGCGCGCCGGGTGTTGTTCTGGGATCTTGTGCGGGGCTGGGAGGATAACGGTTCTGGGAAAGGTTCGGTAATGGCGGCGCTCGATCGCGTCAGCAAAACTGCTGTTGAAGAATATACCATATTTGTACTGCGGGATTTGCACCCAATTTTGAAATATCCATACAGCGAAAAAAGCGCGGCGGTAGTGCGGGAATTGCGGAATTTAACGCGGGAATTGAAGCGCAGCAAAAAAACTATAGTTCTTACTTCTCACACGCTGGAATTACCGGAGGAATTGAAAGAAGAAGTCACAGTAATTGATTTTCCTTTGCCCAACGTGCAAGAAATCGACAGTTTAATTTCCCACGTTGTAGAAAAGCCGCAACAGTTGCAAGTTAGCGGTTTAGCAAGGGAACAGTTGGTTAAAGCTTGTCAGGGTTTGAGTCGCGCTAGAATCGGGCGGGTTTTGGCTAAAGCTTTGGCCGCCAAACAGCAAATTAACGAGTCAGATATTGACGGAGTTTTGGAGGAAAAACAGCAAGCAATTCGCCAAACGGGCATTTTGGAGTTTTTTAACTCCAGAGAATCCCTAAAAAGTGTGGGCGGCTTGGAGAATTTGAAACAGTGGGTAAAGATGCGGCAAGATGCTTTTACTGACGAAGCGCGTCGCTACGGTATACCGAACCCGAAAGGAGTTTTGTTAGTAGGAATTCAAGGAACGGGCAAATCTTTATCTGCGAAAACTATTGCTTGTGAATGGCGTTTGCCGCTGCTACGATTGGATACAGGGAGATTGTTTGGCGGCGTGGTCGGGGAAAGCGAAAGCCGCGTCAGGCAAATGATACAATTAGCAGAGGCGATCGCACCTTGCGTTTTGTGGATCGATGAAATAGATAAAGCCTTCGGCAACATTATCAGCGGCAGCGACGGCGATTCGGGAACTTCGCGCCGGGTATTCGGCAGTTTGATTACTTGGATGCAGGAAAAAACGAGCCCGGTGTTTATTGTGGCAACTGCAAATAACGTGCGGATTTTGCCGGCAGAGTTGCTGAGAAAAGGCAGGTTTGATGAAATTTTCTTTTTAAATTTGCCCTCAGAATCGGAACGGCAAGATATTTTTAAAGTGCATTTGCAGCGTTTGCGGCCGACTAGATTGCGCGAGTTTGATTTGGTAGTTTTGGCGAAACGCGCTGAGAATTTTAGCGGTGCAGAAATCGAGCAAGTGGTAATAGATGGATTGTACCGAGCCTTTGGCACGTTTGTAAACGGACAGCGCCGGGATTTGATGACGGAGGATATTTTGAGGTCGATCGAGGATACAGTACCTTTAGCTGCGATCGCGCGATCGCAAATTGAAGATTTGAAGCGGTGGGCGGCGGAAGCGGGCGCGAGAACAGCTTCTAACGATACTCACTTAATTGATGAATTGAAACGCTACAGCCAGCGGCGAAGGGATGCGATCGACAACTAACTTAATTTCGTATCTGTTTATAGTAAGGACTAAAGTCCTTGCTTTTTAGATATATAACCAACCGAACTATTAAGTTCGCACTGCATTGGTGAAAATGAGGTAGATTAGAATTTAGCATTTGGTGGGGGCGGGTTTACTAGATTATTGGCTTGAGGCAATTACTGTTGGCGAACCCGCCCCTAGGACGATCGCGGCTAATCGATCGCACATGATATGACTCATGGAAATCCTCTCTTCTGAGGACTGAAGTCCTCACAGACAAGACTTTTCGGGAAATAGCATATAATAAGGTGTAGGTGTATTTAAAGATATAGTGTTTTTCTCTGGGAGACAAAAGCTATTTCCTTGCTTAATAGTTTTCAGAGCAAATTGCTGTTAGCGAACATTTGAAAACACTATTAATGCCAGTTCTGCACAGTCTTCATTCTTAACTAAGTAGACTCATATGAAGCTTGTTTTGTTCTATTTTTCTTGCTTTTTGCTAATCCTAGCGGGGATTTTCAGTACAGGATTTTTTTTTTACTGGTTTTTTATTCATCCGATCTGGAGCATAATAGATGCTGTAGGTTCAGATCGACTTGCCTCAGAATCAAGACTTCTTTGGATGATAGTGATTGTGCTGGCTTGGACTGTAGGGTCTCTGCTTTATAGCTATGTAGGAACAAAATCTAATATTCTAAGAAAGTCTACTACTTTTAGTGCCATTGCATCATTAACAGTCCTAGCTGTTTTGATCGGCAGTGGAATTTTGGCGACCGTGACTTTTCCTAGCGATTGGACAATTTCTCCAGAAGTTAAAGTCGATTCTAGTAATAAACAAGACACGTCATCATCAAATACAAGTAATGCGAAAAGTGAATGCTTAAAATCTGCTAAGTGGATGTTTTCTCCTGATGCAGTCACTGTTTGTCAAAATCCAACGCCTTACACATCTGAATGTTTGCAAGCTGCTAGATGGATGTTTTCTCCTGATGCAGTCACTGTCTGTCAAAAAGCCAAGGCAGACACTGCTAAATGTGTTGAACAGTCTAGTTCAATGTTTTCACATGATGCTGTGAAGGCTTGTCAGCCATAAAATAATCAAAAAGTTCTCTAAAATCTGCGATCGCAAATTTTTGATGTTTTCCAAAAACATGAGGCGCGCCTGCAAACCAAACCTAATATCTGTTTGTAGTAAGGACTAAAGTCCTGAATTTGGCGGACTGAAGTCCTCACTACAAACCCAACCTAAAAATATCCGCATAAATAGAATTTTCCTCAACCATTCTCCCCGCATCCGGCGAATCGTAAACAACTAACAGCGAATTCTGCCCCCCAAATAGGGAAACAGGCTCAATCCCTCAGCATTGTCCGCACCCACCTTAAAAGGCAAATCAAACAATACCTCCAAATCTCCCCCATCTTGCCCAGTAATACTGTCGCCCGATCGCCCTAAAATCCCCTTTAACCGAAAAACCCTCATCTCTCCAGATAAAGTCATCGTCGGCCCGGCTAAAACAATCAAATCTTCCCCATTCCAGCACAATTCTCGCACGCCCAGACCGTTCAGATCGACAAAATGTTTGTTGTACAATTTCCCTCCTTCCCCAATCGCCTTAAGCCTTAAAACTCCCGGTTCTGCCTCTTCAACTTCTATCTCTAAAATTATCGCCCAACCCCCCAGCACCGGCCCCCGCAAACCGAGGAAAATGCGATCGCCCCGCACCGCCAACCCTTCAATATCAAAGCCATTTTCTTTACTCGGAAGTGGCACAGATAAATATAGACTTAGGTGCCTGTCATCTTTCAGCGCGTCTGTCAGCAAATTGCCCGTTTTTGTCCGCTGAAGGTATCCCGGTTTCAGTTGGTTTTTGGGATTTTCAGGATGGGAAATTGACTTGCACAAAGTCCCGTTTTTTACAGGAATTCGTGCCAGCAAATAGCGGTTGACCTCTGTCTCGATTTGTGCTAAATTTTCAATGTCTTTGTCGGGGTCTTTGCCTTTAGTTTTTTTGCGTTTTGTGCTGTGAGAACCGACCAGCCAAAGATAATCGCTGCTGAAATCCATTCCTTCGATATCGATTTCGGATTTTCCAGGTAGATTGATAAAATCTGCGATCGCAAATCTTTGATGTTCTCCAAAAATATGAGGCCCGACAGGCGACAAACGCTCGATCGAAGTCGTTTCATCGGAACCCAGCCACAAATGGCCGTCGGGAGTTAAAGCAACAGCGGATAAGTCTGTAATAATATCAGCGGCTTCGCTGTTGAATTGCAGCAGCAGCCGACCGAGCAAAAAAGATTCTGGCATAATTATTAGCAGCAAAAGTATTGTTATGGTCAGTAATTATAGCTAAATCTGCTTGAAACTCATAGGTTGCACCATTCTCAATCAGGCTTTTATGGGCGGGCTCTCGTGCCCACCCCACAAGAAATAAAATTCATCTGTTGTGGAACAGGCATCTTGCCTGTTTATGACGGGCAGGATGCCCAACTCCTACTCCCCACAAGAAAATTAAATTTTTTTGGAACAGGCATCTTGCCTGTTCATGACAGAGGTGCAAGATTTGAGTTAAAACCGACTGAAAACTAAAACAGAAAACTAAAACAGATATCCTCCTCAAGCCTCATAGCAAGAACTTCCGTTTTGAGATAAGGATTTTAACCCCTAGCGGGCAAAACCGCAGTCGGCGGTAATTATTCCGCAAACCGAACCTCCACAGACGGATAACACCCTAATTGAAGCATTAACATCGCCATTACGTTTCGTTACGATAAGGAGACAGAGAGAAAAACCTCTCCTTCGTAAAATCAGAGGTAGCCATTATGAACGGTACATTTCGCGTCGGCAACCTGTTTGGGATTCCCTTCTTTGTCAACGCATCTTGGTTTTTAGTTCTTGGTTTAGTAACCTGGCAGTACGGTGGCGCATTAGCTGCCCTGTTTCCCGCATTGGGCCCCGTAGCGCCCTGGATGTTGGGATTATTCACAGCGTTGCTGTTATTTGCTTCCGTCTTAGCCCACGAATTAGGACACAGTTGGGTAGCCATCAAACAGGGAATTGGCGTGAAATCGATTTCGCTATTTCTGTTTGGGGGACTGGCTAATTTAGAAAGAGAATCTAAAACGCCAGCCGAAGCATTTTGGGTAGCCATTGCAGGCCCGTTGGTCAGCTTATTTTTATCCGGTTTGTTAACAGTGATCGGCATCGGCGCCGGTCTCACAGGCCCCGCAGCCGCGATCGTCGGACTTTTAGCTTCCATCAACTTAGCTTTAGCCTTATTTAACTTAATTCCCGGTTTGCCCCTCGACGGCGGCAACATCCTCAAAGCGATCGTCTGGAAAATTACCGGCAACCCTTACAAAGGCGTAATTTTTGCTAGCCGCGTCGGTCAAATAATTGGTTGGATCGCGATCGGTACAGGCATATTTGGCAATATTTGGAATCTAGTCATCGGTTGGTTCTTATTGCAAAATGCCGGTCAATCTGCCCAATATGCCACAGTCCAAAATGAACTGGCAGGCTTGACAGCAGCAGATGCTTTGACCCCCGAAAGCCCGATCGTCCCAGAACACTTATCGCTCAGAGAATTTGCCAACAACTACGTTATCGGTAGCGCTCATACCTGGCGTCGGTTCCTAGTTACCGACGATGCGGGACAATTGGTAGGGGCGATCGACCTTGACGACCTCAAAACCATTACTACCGGACGCTGGCCCGAAGTTTTAGTCAAAGAACTCGTGAAGCCGATCGAATTTTCCACAACAGTCAAACCAGAATTATCCCTCCTCGAAGTCGTCACCCTTCTGGAACAGTTAAAAGTACAAGAACTCCCCGTCATTCGTGAAAACGGCGTCCTCGTCGGACTTGTAGAAAAAGCTGAAATTGCCCGCCTGCTGCAAAGACGAGCTCAAGCTAACCCTGCTTGATATCCTCAGATACTTGACAAATAACAGTTAGCCCCCTCGATTTCCCTTGACCAAAAGGGCGATCGGGGGGTTAACTATAGCTTCAAAAAAGTCAAGTCAAACACTAAATTATTAAGAGCAAATCAAGCATGATAATTATCATACTTTATTGAGGATCTGAGCGAGGATTTATGCCATCTCAGGACTATTGTCGCAGCAGCTAAAATAACTGTTCGAGAAGCATCTCTGCAGAGATGCTCGCTACAGCAACTTTATAGCTAAGGTGAGCTTCGGCGCACCCTACAGCTCAATTTCAGCAATTAAATCGAGTATTTTTTGATAATCAAAATTATATAGATGACTCATCATAACTTCGGCAACAACATCATTATCGCTGCGGATTTGCTCAATTATTGTAGCAATCAAGTCGAAGTCAGCCTGACGGACTGCCTGTTTTAGATTGTTTGTCCATTCTGGGGAAACTTTCGGCATCGAGTCAAGCGTAAATATTGCTGCACTCTCAGATATTTGTTCTGTTACCATACTTGAACTCTCCGCCGATAACTCATTGACTTCAAGATATTTATTGATGACTTCAACAGGGGCGGCTGCGGTAACAACTTGAATGTCAAACTTGAAGACTGTGCCGCGTCCTACTTCGCTCTCGACGGTAATGTCGCCGCCCATTAATTTTATGAACTCGCGGCTGATATTTAATCCTAATCCCGTACCTTTTTGAACTTTTTTTGCCGATGAACTTTGCACGAACAATTCAAATATACTCTCTAATTCTTCGGGGAAAATGCCAAATCCTGTATCTGCAATCTCAAAGTAAATAACAAGCGTTTTTTTATTTTTATGTTTGTTAAATATTTCGCCTGCTGGCTGATTTATTCCTTCTCGATCGTGCCTTACTGTGACTAAAACCGAACCATTTTCGGTAAACTTAACCGCATTATCTAATAGATTAATCAGCACTTGTCGCAACTTAATATCATCACCTTGCACGTATTGGGGAACATCGGATGAGCAGTCAATAATTAATTGCAATCCTTTATTTTGCGCCCGAATTTGGAACATATTTTGCAGGTCGCCCAGCAAGCGGTACAAGTCAAAATTTTTGGCGTTGAGTGTCATGCGCCCAGCTTCAATTTTAGATAAGTCTAAGACTTGATTGATCAGTTGGAGCAGGTGTTCTCCGCTGCGGCGAATAATTTTGATATTTTCTTTTTCCGGCACACTTAAATTAGCGCTGGGTTCCATTAATTCAGCGAAGCCGAGAATGGCGTTGAGGGGGGTTCGCAATTCGTGGCTCATGTTGGCGAGAAAGATGCTTTTAGTTTTGTTGGCAGCTTCTGCGGCTTCTTTGGCTTGTTTGAGTTCTTGTTCTGCTTGTTTGCGATCGCTCGTATCAATGATTATGCCGTGCCAGACAATATCTCCATTTTCGCGCAATTCTGGTCGAGAATAACCTTGCAGCCATTTGAGTTTTCCCGATGCTGTCACAATCCGCCACTCGTGGGAAAATGGTTCGAGATCGGTCGCACTTTTGACAATTGCCTCGAAGTGACTGGAGCGATCGTCCGGGTGCATTTGTTCGTAGAATAAAGCAGAGTTGTTCTGGATTTCCTCCGGCTCTAATTCTTGAATTTCTCGGCACAGAGGACTGATATACTCCATATTGGCTGAGCCGTCGGGATGCTGCACTAATATGTAAAGTTCTCCGGGAACAGTGTTCGCTAATTTGTGAAACAGAGCTTCGCTTTTTTGCAAGACTAATTGTGCTTGTTTGCGCTCGCCAATATCAATCCCAAATCCAAACAAGAAATCCAGGCTGCCACCTTCGTCGAGCACCGGTGTGCCGTGCCACTCGACTAACAAAGTCCGTGAAGCGCAGCTATCCCGTAGGGAATCGCACTTTGTGAGAATGGGATGTTCGTTAACCGTTTGCTGGCTCGCTGTTACGCGCTCAAAAATCGAATGTAATCCGGCTCGATCGCTTGGGGGTACAAATGTAGCTAAGTAATCTTTCCCCGTAACTTCTGCGGCAGTATAGCCCACAGCTTGCAGCATACAGTCATTCACCCGCAGGATTTTACCATCAGAGTCGATCGCCACAAAAAAAATAGGAGAATTTTCGATAATCTTTAAGTTAAAGTCCCGCTCTTGACGGATAATTTTTTCAGCTTGCTGGCGCTCCTCAATTTCGACTTGCAAGCGGGCATTGATCGAGGCTAGCTCGATCGTGCGATCGACTACTTCAATTTCGAGGGTACGGTTGTAGTCAGCCAATATTTGCTCTGCCTGTTTGCGAGCCGTAATATCTTTAAAAACAGTCAGAACATAAAGGATATTGCCCGCACCGTCAAACACAGGCAGCGCTCGCACTTCCAAACGAATATTTTTCCCGTCTCGGCGAATTTCCATATCTTCAGCAATCACCTCGAAGCCACTCAACGCCCCCACAAACGGCATTTGCTCGGCCGGGTACAGTTGATTAGTGCCTGCTATATAAATTTGATAAGCTTCTGCTAGCTCTGCTGCGGTAGCATCGGGCATTTCTCCCCTGCCCAATATTTGCTCTCCCGCCGAATTCATGAAAATAACTGCGCCGCCCGGATCTCTCGCCGAGACTCCAACAGGCAAATTTTCTACCAGTTGGGCAAATTTTTCTTCACTGGCGGCCAAAGCTTGAAAAGACTTTTTCAGTTGAGCTGCCATCTCGTTGAAAGACTGCGCTAATTCGCCGACTTCCTCAAGCCTACTGACAGCAACAGCGCGATCGAACTCTCTGGCGGCGATATCTTTAGCTGCTTCGTTAAGTCGCAGCAGCGGCAGCGTTACCCACCTAGCTGTCTGCACTCCGGCAATTGTCGATAGCAGCAGCGCCACCAAACAAAGTAAAATTGTAGTCTGGGTATTTCTGTTAATTTCCCCCAGGAAATCGGATTTGGGAACTGCGATCGCAATCAGCCAGTTCAAACCGTAACTATCAGAAAAGGGCAGCACTTCCAAAAAATATTCCTGCCCGTCTCGGCTAAATTTCAGTTGCTGCCGCTGCTTAATGTCGCCAAAGCCCTTGAAGTGTTCGTACAAATATTTAGCTGCGGTGCGAATGACAGGAATTTGACTGTCTAAAACATTCACCCGTTGCAGTTCCTGCTTTCCCGACATCTTTCTAAAGGGTGATTCTTGACTCGAACTGGCTACCAGCAAGCCCGATCGTTCGATCGCGAAAATTTGTCCCGTTTTGCTAAGCTTGATGCGGTGGAGATATTGCTGAAACTCCGAGAGCGAAAAGTTTACTGCACAAACTCCCAGCAATTTACCCTTTCGAGTGCGAATGGGCTCGCTGGCAGCAATAAAAACAGTGCCGGAAGTAAAACCCCGATAAATGCTCGTCCAAATCGGTTTGTTAGCTGCGACAGCTTCTTTGTACCAGGGGCGTCGGCGGGCATCGTAGGTTGCCGGTTGTGCCTTTAATTTAGCGGTGCGAGTGCCTATGCCGTCTGTAGCGTAGTAAATGTTCTGAGAGTTGGTAGCCTTCGACGCTGTGACAATTTGCAAGCTGTTGTCGCTCGGGTTGCGCCAAATGCCGAGATATTCTCCTGATTTTTCAGCACCGAGGGAAATCCACTGAATGCTTTTAAACGATCGCATTTGCTGCCAGAGGAACTTCTCTCCCCGAGGCTGGGGCCTTTCTAACTGTAAGTTTAATTCAGCGCGGTCGATCGCTTCAGCGTTAAGTTGATTTACCCACTGGGTATTTTCAAGAACAGCAGTTAGCTTTTCTTCAACTCTTTTCCCCGTCTCCGCGATCAATTTCTGGGCGAACTCTTCCACTACTATTTGTCCGTTGCGAAAGGACAGATAGCCGACAATCCCAACTGCTGCGACGATTTGCAACACAAAAGAGGCCACTAGAACGCGACGCAAGGGGATTTTTGTTTGGTTTTGAGAAGTTTTGCTAGCGAATCGGGGCAACGGCATAGGTTGGTGACTAATTGCTCCCTAACACTTTAACTTTTCCAGCTCGTAATTTCACTTACGGGCGATCCAGGCTGTTGGCTTCCCGTCAAAACAAGTCCCCCACACACAAAAATCAGGAGCAAGCACGAGACTTATACAATTTTAGATTTTAGATTTTAGATTAAATAATTGGGAAGAAATGATGAAGCTCGTGCTTTGGAGTTTGCCGACAGTTACATTATTTTTTTAACTGGTATTACGCACTCTTGGCTGAGAATACTTCCGCTATTTTCTTGCTTTGTTCGGTTTCGTAGCTCAACCGAACCAGCTTCTTGGCTGGAACCTCAACCATCGAAACTCAACATCCATCCGTTAAATGCGTTATAAAATCCGCTGCTGAACATCCATCCCTTAAATTCGTTACCTCCGCTACACAATCCGTTGGCGAACTTCTCTTCAACAGCTACGCGGAAAATCCCCCGCTTGTCCAAACGGATATAGCGAGGGGCGAGAATAGGTATTCCCGGAAAATATAAAGCAGTGGCAGTGGCTTTTGTCGAGCCATTGCCATCTATAGAAGCCATACTGTTTTAGGCTCACAGAAAGATTTCAGAGCCAACTCTCTGCTTGAAGTCAATGCTTGAAGTCAATGCTTGAAGTCAAACCAACCAGTTCAAGCAAGAAGTCAAAGCAAGTCGTAAAGGCCTAGGATACTTCTTCTTCTCGATCGATTTGGCGCAGGTGAATGTGCTTGCGTCCCAGAGAGATTTCAAATTCATCTCCCGGCTGGAGTTCCATTTGTTTGGTGTAGGCGGCTCCAATCAGTAAGTTGCCGTTAGATTGAACGCTAATCCGATAGCTGGCTGAGCGTCCGCCGCGTCCGTTGCCGTTTTGCTTCCCGTCTAGCTGAATGCCTTCTGCATCAATCAGCGCATTCAGGAATTTCATCATGTTGACCCGTTCTACGCCGTTCTTGGTAACGGTGTAGTAGCCACAGGCTCTAGCTTTTTCTTCCTTGGTAAGGTTCTCTAGGTCTTTGACCTTTTTGATCAGACCTTCGCCTTCAAGGGGTTCGATATTTTTCTTTTTAGCCATTTACTGAGTCCTGAAATATTCAACTGGTGTACGGATTTTTTCTCGGTTGGTTTTTGGTTTGACCAAGAAACTTTAGCTTTATAGCTGGTCGTAAAACCATATTACACCGATCGGCTCAATTGTTAACCACTATTATCTAAATATTTTTAACAACCTGTAGTCTTTCTTGAGGAGTAGCTGCAGTCGATGCGAGCAATCTCTAAACTCGGTAGCATAAGCTATCACCTATCAGCTAGCTAAATATTTGCCCCCCTCTTAAAATCCCATGAAGTTAACCACACGCGGACACTACAGTGTCAAAGCATTACTGGATCTAAGTTTGCAACCTCGCTTCGGCCCGACATCGGTGAAATCGATAGCGAAGCGACAGGAGTTACCGGCTCCGTATCTAGAAAAATTGCTGATTGAAATGCGACGAGCCGGTTTAGTCCAATCTGTTCGGGGTTCCCAAGGAGGATATCAATTGGCCCGCCAGCCCGCTCAAATCTCTTTAGGACAAATCTTAGAGGCTGTAGGTGAAACTATTGAACCTTTACCTCGACATTTTCCCGATGCGACGCAAGCAGAGGACTGGGTAACATTCAGTTTGTGGAACCGATTGCACAAAAAACTTGCCGAAGCGCTGTACAGTATTTCCCTCGAAGACTTATACTATGATGTCCGCAGTTGGCAAGCGGCTCTTGGGGAAGAAACTAGCTTTATCATTTAAATGGTAAGTTCATTTATTCGATCGGCAGCAAGCACACATGGACACAACACTTGTTACCTACTTTGGCGGCTGTCACTGCGGTGCTGTCCGCTTCCGTGTCGCCGTTGACAAACACGAAGCATCTGATTGCAACTGCTCTATCTGTAAAAAGAAGGGATTTTTGCACCTCATTGTGCCGCCGGAACGTTTTACCTTGCTCAGTGGCGAAGATGTGTTGACCACCTATACGTTTAATACAGGAACTGCTAAACATATTTTCTGTCGGATTTGCGGTATTCACTCGTTCTATCGCCCCCGATCGCATCCCGAGCAATTCGATGTCAACGTCCGCTGTCTTGACTCAGATGCCATCAAACACTTTCAGATCCTACCCTTTGACGGTGTTAATTGGGAGGAGAACGTACACTTGCTGGGCGACTAAAGTAATCTCAGCATTTATACCAACCACCCCTGATGACGATGAGGTTTTGAATTGCTCAAACCCTTGCCTTTATTGCTTCTTCCTTCTTCCTTCTACTAAAAAATCGCCCCTCAAAAAATCCAAGTCCGCAAGGGTAGCAGGAGTTAAAATCTGCTCTCTGGGGCGATCGATCCTGCTCTGACAATCAAGGAAGATGGTTCGGGCCCCCGGATTCATCCGTGGAGCGAGAAAAAAGCTCCTCGCTCCCCATCGCAAGCCCCCGGATCGATCGGTGGGGTCGCTTTCTTCAATTCTTTAATCTAAAATCTAAAATCTAAAATCTAAAATCGATTGACGGACTATCAAGTTTGACACAATATATAATGATGCCGGATGAATTTCCTGTTTTGATTTTAGCTGCGGTATTAGATTATTCGATCGGCGATCCTTGGGGTTGGCCGCATCCCGTGCAGGCGATGGGTTGGGCGATCGACCGCTATACTCGATTTGTCTTTAATATATGGAATAATCCCGCAGGCAAAATGCCTCCCGCTGGCGATCGTCCCGCTGGCGACCAGCACAAACTGCTGCTACGATGTGCTGGTACAATACTAGCGATCGGGCTGATTCTAGGCAGTTATACTGTCAGTTGGTGGATCGTCCAAGCTGCTAGTTGGGTGCATCCTCTTTTAGGTATTGCCCTACAGACCATTTTGCTGGCAAGCTGTTTTGCAGGTCGCAGTTTGAGGGCGGCTGCGGTGGACGTGCTAGCACCTTTAAATGTTGGAGATGTAGTCAAGGCGCGAGAACGGTTGAGCCTTTACGTCGGCCGGGATACCGCAAACTTATCGGAGCCAGAAATTCTGCGAGCATTGTTAGAAACTGTAACAGAGAATGCCGTCGATGGTGTGACAGCACCGCTATTTTATGCGTTACTTGGGTTCGCTCTGCCGCATCTATTATTAAGTTTTACCGATCGCCCGATCGATCCTAACTCGATGTGGGCGAGTGCGATCGTCCCCTTGGCGATCGCTTACAAAGCAGCCAGCACATTAGATTCTACGATCGGCTACAAAGAAGCGCCATACACTAATTTAGGATGGTTTAGCGCCAAACTAGAAGACGTGCTGACGTGGATTCCTTGTCGGCTAACAGTGATTACTTTAGCCCTTATATCTGGCAAACCGATTTACATTTGGCAGATTTGTCAGAGAGATGCTGTTAAAGATGCCAGTCCCAATTCCGGTTGGAGCGAGTGCGCCTACGCCGCCATCTTGGGAGTGCAACTAGGAGGTACAAATTCCTATCGTGGAGTTCTCAAACACAAACCGCTGTTAGGCGAGCCGATTCACCCGATTACAGACCAGCTAATTTGCCAAGCATTGCAATTAACTCGGTATTGCTTTCTGATTTGGTTGGGACTATCATTGCTTTTTTATACCTTATTATGTTTGAGCCGCTAACGGATGACCTTACCCGAACAGTCCAGGAGGCATAAATAACGTATTTATGTCATTGTTCGCGCTCCAAGCATTGCAATCGCAGCATCTGCTTTTCATCCGTTCGAGGTAAGTCCAGCAGAAGAGAGATATAAGCCACCGACAGGAGCAAAAAAAAAGTTTTGACCTGAGTTCAAACCCCCAGATTCATCTGTCAAGTCCATCTACACTCTCAAATCTAAAATCTAAAATTGTTCGATCCGCCAACAGCCAACAATTAGCTCGCAGCAAGCAATGACTAAAATTATCGAAATTTTATCGCCAGATGAAGTGAGGCGCACTCTCACCCGCGTCGCTTCCCAGATTGTCGAAAAATCAGGGAACCCCTCGGAGTTAGTGCTGTTGGGGATTCATAGTAGAGGAGTGCCTTTAGCTCAAATTTTGGCCGATCAAATTGAAGTCCTCGAACAAGTCAAAGTATGCGTGGGCGCTTTGGATATTACCTTTTACCGAGATGACTTGGATCGAGTTGCGATGCGGACACCGGCTAAAACAGAAATTCCTTTCGATTTGACGGGCAAAACCGTGGTGTTGGTAGATGACGTTATATATAAAGGCAGAACGACTCGAGCGGCTTTGAATGCGGTAAACGATTACGGCCGGCCGGAGAAAATTTGGTTGGCAGTATTAGTCGATCGCGGCCACCGAGAAGTACCGATTCAGCCGGATTTTACAGGTAAAAAGTTGCCGACTGCAAAGGAAGAACAAGTTAAGGTTTACGTTCAAGAGCTCGACGGGCGCGACGGAGTGGAGTTAATTAAGGGTTGATATCCTTGACCTTTGCATCGGAATAAGAATTTTTGGAGTGCAGTATGAGCGTCCCCGCGCAGCGCCCGCCATCTCAGGAGCGAGCCGATCTAATGTGGAATTGATTAAGGGTTTATATCGTTGACCTTTGCATCAGAATAAGAATTTTCCGAGTGCAGTGCCAGCTCAGGATCTCGCGATCGACCAAATTTCTAGTTGGCGATCGCACTTGCGACCTCACAAACCAGGTTTATTGGGATATTTTTCGTTACTTGTCGCAAATTTTTCGTAGAAACCGGGTTTCTAGCCCCCATCCGTCCAGGACTGGTATCTGGGAAGAAACCTGGTTTTTAGCCAGAGCGCGGAGCTTCTTGATTTATTTGAAATCGGCAGTGCAGGAGTTGAACCTGCCTGGGGCGAATTATGAGTTCGCTGCCTAAACCGCTCGGCCAACTGCCGTTAAGTCGATTTGTTCGACCTAACTGAAAATGAATTATAACATAATTTCCCAGTCCGTGCTAGAACTAGAGAACAAAAATCAAAATCTTTAGATCTGCTGAGTCCCGATCGCCTGTTAGCCACTGTGCTGAAGCCGATCGACCCGACAAAGCAGTTTCTACGACTCGGCATAAACTTATAGGCAATGGCAGTGAATTCGACGGTAGTGCTGACTCTAATTCTGCTAGCTCTGATGTTTGGAGCAGGCGTGACGAGTTCTGTTTGGGGATTTACTATAGGTCGCGAAGCCTTGAAAGGAACGACTCAACCCGATGTTCGCCCCAGCAACAATGCTGGCAGCGGCAAGCAGGGAACTCGGGCTAGCAAAGACCAAGTGAGCATTTTGAAAGAAAAAGACATTCTCACAACCGTCAAAGCGCGGGTAGAAGGTCGCGATCCAGACAAAACAACGGCTCAAGCAAATACTAAAGCAGACAAGGCAAGCTCTAAACCAGCCACGGCAAAAAAATCTGCCTCGCCAAATGCCAGCGCCAAGTTCCCTCTGAACAGTCGCGACGGGGGAATAACCTTGGAAGTCAGCGCGGCCAGTCAGCGCAGCAATTCCATGCTGCTAGACGTGAGCATGAAAAATGAAGGATCCCAAGCTGTGAGGTTTCTCTACAGTTTCTTGAACGTCACTGACGATCGCGGCCGGGCCCTGAGCGCGACTGCTGAGGATTTGCCGTCGGAACTGCCCCCCAACGGGCAGGTGTTTTACGGTACGGTGAGTATTCCCACAGCTTTGCTGGAAAATGCTAAAGAAGTTTCGCTGACGCTGACAGATTATCCAGGTCAAAAACTTCAGTTGCAAATATCTGGCATTCCAGTGGCAAAGTAAGATAAAAGGAGACCAAACCTGCAGACGGATTCTCAGGTTTGATCGAGAAAGTTTTTTTAGGGAGCATTGTGTCACTTTTAGGGGCGAGAGTGCAGGAGATATCTGATTTACCCGCGATGAGTTTGACAGAGGTGCTGTCGCGGTTGCTGTCAGTGCTGTTGCTGATTGCGATTAATGCTTTTTTTGTGGCGGCTGAGTTTTCGATGGTGACGGTACGCCGATCGCGCATCAATCAGTTAGTGGATGCCGGGGACTTGGCAGCTCAAACGGTGCAATCTTTGCAGCAAAGTATCGAGCGATTGCTCTCGACAATGCAGTTGGGCATCACTGTTTCGAGTTTAGCTATCGGCTGGATTGGGGAAAGTACGATCGCCGTGCTAGTGAGAATGTCGATCGGCTATTTGCCGCTGCCAACTTACATCAAGTCTGGGATCGCCCATTCTTTTAGCATATCAATAGTAACTTTTTTGTTGCTAGCTTACCTGCAAATCGTACTCGGCGAACTCTTTCCCAAATCTGTAGCGTTACTGTATTCCGAACAGCTAGCCAGAAGTTTAGGGCCTCCGAGTTTATTGATTGCCCGTTTGTTCAATCCCTTTGTGTCGTTTCTCAATCAATCCACTCGATCGCTCTTGCGGTTTGCGGGGATCGAATACGACCTCAGGCACCGACCGGTTACTCCCGAAGAACTGCAATTAATTATAGCTACTTCGAGCGAATCAAGCGGCTTGGAAGCAGAAAAGCGAGAATTGCTCAACAACGTGTTTGAATTTGGCGAAGTTTGGGTACAAGAAGTAATGGTGCCCAGACCTAGCATTGTCGCACTTCCGAAGACGGCCACCTTTCAAACTTTGCTCGACGAAATGGCGATTTCTAACCATTCCCGCTATCCGGTGACGGGAGATTCTTTAGACGACATTATCGGCATTATTGGCTTCAAACAACTTGCGAAACCCCTAGCTGAAGGTTTGCTATCTCCCGACACGCCAATTGTAACTTGGATGTCTTCGGTGAGGTTTGTGCCGGAGATGATGCTGCTGGGGGAACTGCTGCCTTTGATGCAGAGTTCGTCGGAAGAAATTGCGATCGTTGTCGATGAATTTGGCGGCATTTCCGGGTTAGTGACGCTGAGTGATTTGATTGCGGAAATTATCGGTCGCAGCTACGAGTCGCCCGACAGCAAAGAAATTGCTTTGCAAGTATTGGACGATCGCACTTTTTTGGTGCAAGCGCAGTTAAATGTAGATGATGTGAATCAAATATTGAATGTGGATTTGCCAGTAACTGACGAATATCAGACAATCGGAGGTTTTCTGAGCTATCAGTTGCAAAGAATGCCGGCTGTTGGGGAAGTGTGGCGCTGCGAAAATGTGGAACTTACGGTTGTTTCTGTGTGCGGGCCGCGGTTGGATCAAATTCAAATTCATTTGCTGTCAGGGGCGGCGGGCGATCGAGCTTTGGGTGAAGTTGCAGCAGCGGATGGGGAATTTGTGGGCAAAGGGCGATCGAATAGCGGGTTGAGAGGTATGGCGAAATTTTCTAGTTGAGATTTTGATTTAAAGGCCGAGTATCGAGATTAAGGACAAAGTGTAGAGAGTGAATGAGTCAACATACTTGATTCATCTTTATAATAACTTAAGTTTGGAGGGAAAACTCTTCTGGGTCGATTCCCCAATTTACCCAACTAATCGCCTCTCTTGCGGATGTAATTTCAGGGGGAACTCGCAGTGCATGAATGTATCTGGTGCTGGGACAAGTCATTTTCAATAAGTGCATATGCTTTTCCTCTTCATAACCCCATTCACTCTCAAAAATCTCGACTATATCAATTTTGAGTAACGTGTATTCTTGCCAAGAGTCTAATTCAGTTGCTTGCAACTCTTGACAAATTCTATCGTAACCAATCCCTTGAATTAAAACTCGTTTTACTTCGGCATTTTTCTCAGATAAAAGCCAATCTGCACGCCATTGAGAAGGATGCAGTTTTCCGTAGAACTCCGGCACTCTCACTCCATTAACTGCATACACTTTGAAGCCATCTTTAAACAGAACAGCGGGAGAACCTAAAGCGTGCAGTCGTTGTTGATTGTCGAAGGAAAGAACTGTAGGACGATCGCAGATAAAGCAAACCCTTTTAAACGGAACTATCCAGCCGCAATACTTGGCTAAAGACTGATAGATAGACCATTTTTTTTTATTGTAATGGCAATTTAAAACCGAAATATAAAAGTCAAACAAAGTGCCTAAATAAGCTAAGCTTTTTAATGGAAAATAGGTAGTATGCTGATATGCTAGTTGACTTTCTAATTGACGCATCAGTTGCATTGTTAATTCCTGTATCTCTGGATTTAGCAATTGACGATCCAATGTTCTAACCAATTGACTTTTCAGGTGATGCTTCCCTAGCAGCGTGGTAAGTTGTCTGCCCAGTTGCGAATCCAGTTGCCCCTTCGGTTCGCACCACGGATCGTTCCAATGGTCGTGCCACGGGTCGTTCCAAAACAAACTTTCCATTTGGCTAAAAGTAGGGTAAAACGACGCATAAGGACTATCAGAAAAAAGAATGAGAGGTGGTTTTTTACCTAACAATGCGTAGGCTGCTGTTACCGCTTCTGTGGCTTTTTGCCGATCGATTGGTTCGGTAGAAAGTGCGATCGCTCTCCATTTCTCCCGATATAATGGAATCAAAGCTTCTTGTTCTGGAGTGAGCCGATCGATTGCATTCATAAGAAAAAGAAACCGGGTTTTTTGTCGCTTCTGCCATCTGTAATGTATTATCGCAAAAAAAACCGGTTTTTGACCGCCCGTGCGTAAGTAATGTTTAAGCGTAAGGCACGGGATCTTTTAACCCCAATTCCTCAAAAGCCGCCAGCCGCAACCGACAAGAATCGCAAACGCCACAGGCATTTTCGCCGCCTGCATAGCAAGACCAAGTTTGCTCCCAAGGCACTCCTAATTTGTTGCCTAATTGAATAATTTCTGTTTTTTTAAGTTCGATTAAAGGTGTTACAATATTAATAGCATTTCCTTCTCTTCCCTGCTTTGTTCCTAACCGAAATACTTCCTGCATGGCTTGGATATAATCGAGGCGACAGTCGGGATAGCCGGAATAATCTAAAGCGTTGACACCGATGTAAATACGATCGGCTTCTAGGGTTTCTGCGTAGGCGAGGGCAAAACTGAGAAAAATCGTGTTTCTAGCTGGAACGTAGGTAATGGGGATGTTTTGAGACATTTCTCCCAGAGTGCGATCGATCGGCAATTCGATCTGATTATCCGTCAAAGCCGAACCGCCCCAAAGCGTCAAGTCAAAGTTTACTATCTGATGTGCCTTAACCCCGGCCGAAAGTGCGATCGCCCTTGCTGATTCCAACTCCCGCCGGTGCCTTTGCTTGTAGTCAAAGGAAATAGCGTAACACTCGCAGCCGTCGGCCTTGGCTTGATACAAAACAGTTGAGGAATCCAGCCCTCCCGACAATAAAATAACTGCTTTCACTTAAAATGTCCTCGATTGAATCAGCTTTTATATTTATATCAAATTAGTTCTCAATTGACAAGATGGAATTATAAATGAATAGATTTTTTTTGAACGAACCGCGAAGACGCGAAGGAAGAAAAGAGAATTTGGTTGATAATGTAGGGTGCGTGTTGTGTATATTATCTAATATCAAATCCGTTGGCATCGTAATTAATATTACCGGAAATCAGGAGACGGCAGTGCCGTTTCCCTACAATATTATTTTGGGGTAGGGACACGGCATTGCCGTCTCCTCTATCATGTCTGAGTGCAACCGGAATTGATTTAAATTGCTAACAAATCGTCTAGTTCGCGGTAATCGGGCAAAGTTGTATCAATTTCTTTACCCTGCCGCAAAACTGTGCGATCGCCTTGCGATCTAGATAACAGTTCGCTGAAATTCCTCGCCTTAAACAAAATTAAATCTGCTGGTAAACCAACAGCAATTTTTCCTAGATTCGGCAATCCCATTAAATCTGCTGGTGTTTTTGTGACTGTGCGCGGCCAATCTTCCCAAGGTCTATCTAAATGGGCAATGCGGACTGCCATATTAAAGACTTCTAAAACATCGTGATCGCCAAATCCGTAAAACGGATCGCGACAATTGTCGCTAGCAACTGCAACGGGAATTCCTGCTGCTTTGAGTTCGTGCAGCAGCGTGACTCCCCGCCAGCGCGGTGTACGCTGAGATTGTCGGTCTTGCAGGTAAAGGTTGCACATCGGCAAGCTGACAATGCCAATATTTGCGACCTTGACTAATGCGAGGGTTTCTGTTACTAATTCGGGGGGTTGTACGGCTAAACTACAGCAGTGCCCGCAGATAATTTGACCGATAAATTCATGGCGGATGGCGGTTTTTGCGACTTCTCGCAGTGTTGTTGATTCTGGATCGTCGTTTTCGTCGGTGTGGAAGTCGAGGTTTAAATTTCGTTCTTTGGCTAAGGCAAAAACTCGATCGAGTTGTTTGTCTAAGTCGGGGTTGATATAGGCGACGCCGCCGAGAATGCCGCCAATTTGGGCCATGCGATCGGCTAATTTTTCGCCGGCTGGTGTCAGGAAATAGTCGAGGGAAACCAGGGAAACTGCTTGCAAGATCAGCCGATCGCCCCATTCGGCTTGCAGCGCTTCAAATACTCCCAAACTAACGGTTCCCTGTTCGCCTGCGCTGTCAATGTGAGTGCGGATGGCCTTGGTTCCGTGGGCGTAGCTGCACTTGAGGCCGAACTCCATCCGTCGGTAAACATCCTCTGCATTCCAGTTTTTTTCGGCATCAGCGCACGCTGCTTCGATCGCGCTGGCAAAAGTTCCATCGGGATTGGGCGATCGTTCCCAAATATGGCCTTTGTCTAAATGAGTGTGCATATCCACAAAACAAGGCCAAACTAAGCCCCCGCACAAATCGACAATTGGGATATCTGCAATTGGGAATAAATGTTCTGTACCTGATGGAATAATTTGAGCGATCGTACCCGCTGCAATTTCCATATCCACCAAACAAAAATTGTTCTCAGTCCCCGTTATTGCGACAGTAGAAGCTGACGGCGCGATCGATTTCATCTCTAGAAGAGACGCGGGCACGCGACCATTTTTAAGCAAATAATTAGATGTACTTGGCAACATTAATTTTGTGAGTTAGTATTTTCCTAAGAATTTAGCGCTACCGCAAAAATGCTACCGAAAATCATTGTCTGTTGAGCGTCGGCTGTATTTTTTGGTAATAAATGCTACCTTCTCAGTCTAACCATTTAGACATAAAATTGTACAGCGCCGATCGTTCGGGGGTCGAGCGCCAACAAGCCGAGCATCTACAAATACTGATTTGCAAATAAACCTAGTTTTCGATCTGCTTGCAGGGGTGTACTCTACCAGCCCAGCTAATGGTAATAAATTGTGGTCGTCCCACTGCCCTTAGCAACTGTACAAATCGTGAAACTGAACCATGCAAAAACTGAAAAGTTGCCCTGTTTGCAATTCACAAAATATCCGTTTCCGCAACAAAGCTGGCACTTCCGATGCCCCTAAAGAACCACTGAAATGGTCGCTTTTCGGCTGTGACGATTGCGGGCTAGGATTTCTCAATCCCCAACCTACATGGGAGGAATTGATTCCCTATTATCCCCCAGATTATCTGTGCTACAACACTCGCGTTGAGGATGAGGAACGAGTAGTGGAAGAAGCAAAGCGGCGGGGCGAGTACGGGCACATTCCTGTCCCTGTCGGCAAGCGGTTATTGGACGTAGGATGCGGCGGAGGCTCTTTTCTGCAAGTCTTCAAAAAGCTGGGAGTTGAAGTTAAAGGGGTTGAGCCTGCGGAATCTGCGGCGGCGGCGGCCCGCGATTGCGGGCTCGATGTTTTTACAGGCACTTTGGAAGAATATATCGCACAAAACGGTACCGAGGAAAAGTTTGATGTTATCACCTGTTCCCACGTTTTGATGGCAACACCTTCGCCCGCACGAACACTCGACTGCATGAAGCAATTGCTGGAACCCAACGGTTATATTTGGGTGGCTGTACCGAACGCTGACTGCGAATCGGCGCGCCTGCTTGGCTGGCGGTGGCACGTGGTACAGTGCTTATTTCCCCCGCAACATCATACAATTCACTCACAAAAGTCTGAGTAAAGCTGGAGAAGTTGCTGGTTTGGAAATTCGGCGACAGTCCACTTATTCTTTTCCCGAAGCGGTGGCTTTTTCGCTTTGTTTGCGGTGGCGTCATCGCTGGTTTATACCGCACAAAATTTCCAGCCGCTTGCTGTCGGAAAACTATCTCAAGCGGGCCGCGCAGGAATTGGACTCGCGCGACGAAGGCGAGGCAATTTTAATGGAATTCTGTCACCCTCAAAGTCTGGATTAAGGCGTTTTGAGCAAAAATATTCCACTTGAGATTTGAGATTTGAGATTGACTGCACATCTGCGGCTCAGAATCTCAAATCTTTTTTTTTCGCATCTGTTAAAAATTCAACATTTGCCTTTGGCAGTTGTGCTGTCTTTGGTGTTGGCTATACTGGAAAAGATTGAACTCTGAACTTATATCTAATCCGACGAAAACCTCCTGTTATCCTGAAACCTACGCCGAGAAAGGGTTGTGTGTGTAGCGCGATTGTTTCAACCAGGGAGGTGTGTAGTGTTGGTATGATGAATCACTGTTTCAGATTGCGGTTCGGCTTACAACCAACAGCAGCATCCATAGCAAGAGCAAAAAAAACTGTGTCAAAACCGAAGCATATAGTTTTAACATCCCATCCCGACAGATCCGGCACAAAACCTCATCCCATTTACTGGGGAGAAATCGATCCCGTGAAACGGGGGCCTGTTATTGGTAGCCTCAGCAAATCGTCTCACCGGAATGCGATCGGCACTCATTCGGGTTCCTACTCTGTTTATCGAGCGCTAGCAGTTGCTTCCGGCGCACTCCAAGCAGATCACCGCCCCGATTTTACCAACACATCTCCGGCCGCACACATCGGGCCACACCCGAGTTGGGGCGATCGCAATTTGATTGTTTCTCTCGATCCCTTTGGAGGTTTGGTCAGCGAAATTTATACTTCATTTTTACAGCAGGGATACGATATTCGACCGACAATTGCTGTCACTAAAGCTCACATTAATATGCCGGAGTTGCAAGATGCTATTGCTAAGGGGCGGGTGCAAATTGATGGCAAAATAGTCAAAGCAGGCGGCAATTTAGCAGTCACTAAAATTGCGATCGACCCGGTATGGTATTTGCCGGGAATTGCTAGGCGGATCGGCGCTGAAGAAAGCGTTCTTCGCCGTGTCTTGTTCGAGCAAACAGGCGGAATGTTCTCGGACTTAGTGACGCGGCCGGACTTGCACGTTTTCTTGCCGCCAATTGGCGGAACTACGGTTTATATCATTGGCGATGTCGCGAATATTTCTGACTCCGACAAGCAGTTGGCGGTACGGGTACACGATGAATGCAACGGTTCAGATGTCTTCAGTTCGGATATCTGCACTTGCCGCCCTTATTTGGTACACGGGATTGAAATTTGTATCCAAACGGCACAATCCGGCGGTTCTGGGGTAATAGTTTACTTCCGCAAGGAAGGGAGAGCTTTGGGGGAAGTGACTAAGTTTTTGGTGTACAATGCCAGAAAACGGCAGGAAGGCGGCGATCGCGCTGATGCCTATTTTACGCGCACTGAATGCGTGGCGGGAGTTCAAGATATGCGGTTTCAAGAACTAATGCCAGACGTGCTGCACTGGTTGGGTATCTCTCGAATTGACAGTTTAGTTTCTATGAGCGATATGAAATACAATGCGATTATCAATTCTGGAATTCAGGTGGTCGATCGCATCCCCATTCCTGAAGATTGGATTCCCGCAGACGCACAAGTCGAAATCGTTGCCAAAAAAGCCGCCGGCTACTACACGCCAGACCCTGTGCCAGATGCTACAATTCTTGCAGAAGCGATCGGACGCGATTTAGGAGATTGAGAGGGCAAAGACGCGATCGATCGGGCGCGAACAATTGCGTCTTTGCTAAATAAAATTTATTGCTGGTTTTTGATCAGTCAGGGTAGGTTATGGCTAATTTGCGTTCTACTGTGATCGTAAAAACAGATATTTGCGGATATACCGTCAGAGTCAAAAAATTATCTCAGTCGGACTTAAGTAGTTTGTTAAACGAGCATAAAAATTTTGTTTCAGATATTAGCACCAGAAATGAAGGCAGCGTGATAAAAGGGGAAGGTGATTCATTTTGGATAATTTTTCCCAGCGTCACAGCAGCGGCTGTAGCAGCCATAGAAATGCAGCAAGAATTGAGAGCGCAGCAATCTAGCAAGGCGAACGACGAACGATTGGCTATCCGCGTGTCGATTACATTAGGAGATGTCTTGCATCAAGATAAAGATATCTTTGGCGATACGGTGAATTTAACAGCGCGCATAGAATCAGTAACTCCGCCAGATGAAATATATTTGTCCCAAGCAGCATGGCTGGCGCTCAACAAAGCAGAAGTGCAAACGTCTTTTGTCAACGAGTTTTCTTTGAAAGGGATGAGCGAACCTGAAAAAGTCTACAAAGTTGACCAAAGTTACAAAACGCGAATCATAAAAAATCAAGCAATAATTAAAGCAGATTTGAGAGGTTTTATTGGTTATCAAGAATCTAATTCTATCAAAGACGTTGAATATTTGCTCACAAACTTTGATACTTTTGAAAAAACAATTTGCGAAGAATACGGCGGTACAATTCGGAGTATTGTTGGGGATTCGCATTTGTTGACTTTTCCAGAATCTCACTCAGCCTTAGCGGCAATGGAAAGTTTGTGCGAGAATTGGAAACTTTTTATTCGCGCCAATCAAATACCTTGCGGCCTGTCGGTGGGAGTTGCTAAGGGAAATTTATATATATTTAGGTCTTGCACTTACGGAAAAGATATTAACATAGCCGACAGGCTGGAAGATTTAAGTAAAATAGTAACTCCGGGTCGAGAAAGAAATTCAGTCATAGTTTCCGATCAAATAAAACGCGAAGTCAGCGGGTCGAAGTGGGAATATAAGCTGATAAAAATCGATAAAAATGCGATTTTAGATAATCTTTTAGATTACAGTCAGTTTGACTTTTTTCAAGAAAACGATGTTTATCGGTGTTTGGTTGCATGAAGTTGCACAATATTGAACTTGAGACTGTAGAATATCTGAGAACCCCGACTGCTATTCGCCAAAAGTGCGATCGGCTTTTTGATTTAGCTCGCCTTGACAAACTTCGCTACTTCCGCGTCGATTTATCCCAACTCGACAAAGCAGCAAATTATGTAATTGAGACAACGCGCCAACAGTATCCCGATTTTAACATTCCCTTTCACAGTCGCTGGCGACATTTTGAAGCCGGCAACCTGTCGCGACTCGCAGAATTGGATGCAGCTTTAGCACAATTTGCACTCATAGACCAAGCTAAGATCAAATTTGATTTAGCAATTATCAGCGTTTTGCTTGATGCTGGTGCTGGTGCAGATTGGCAGTATTGCGAATCCGAAACCGGACAGGTTTACCGCCGTTCTGAAGGGTTAGCAATAGCCAGCTTGCGGATGTTTTTTCAAGGTTTTTTTTCCAGCAATCCCGATTTTCCTTGGCAAGCTGATTATCGCGGACTTTCTCAGTTAAAACTAGAAACCTTAGCTGCTGGATTTCAGGTAAGTCGAGACAATCCGCTAGTTGGTCTAACAGGCAGATTAGAATTATTGCAGCGTTTGGGAAATGCTATTTGCCAGCATCCATTATTATTTGGCAGCGAAAACCCGCGTCCCGGCAATTTGGCAAAATACTTGTTCGACAGTCGGGTTTCTGGACTCAAAACGGTGAAAGCTTCTGAAGTATTGAACGCTGTTTTGACAGGTTTTGGGGAAATTTGGCCCGGAAGATATGCAATTGGTGGAGTTAATTTAGGCGATGTTTGGCAGCATCGAGCCTTAATAGGAGAAAATCTGGGAGATGAATTCGTGCCGTTTCACAAACTATCGCAGTGGTTGACTTATTCGCTGTTGGAACCGCTGCAAGAAATGGGTTTAGAAGTGACTGGATTGGATGAGTTAACGGGATTGCCGGAGTACCGAAACGGCGGTTTGTGTTTGGATATCGGACTGCTTCAGGCAAAAGATTCGGCTATTTTTGAGCAGAGTTACTTGCCGGGTGAGGAAGTTATAGTAGAATGGCGATCGCTCACTGTCAATCTTTTAGATAAAATTGCCGCAGCTATTCGAGAAAAGCTGCATTTGAGTGCGGATCAATTGCCGCTGGTGAAGATTTTGCAAGGAGGAACTTGGGCGGCGGGGCGGAAAATTGCGGCTGAATTGAGGGCTGGTGGAGTGCCACCAATTCAGATTGAAAGTGACGGCACTGTGTTTTAGAGGGAAAAAGGAAGAAGGAAGTTCGGCAACGGATTCTATAACGGATGTAACGGATGTCAGGAAGAAGGAAAAGGGAAGAAGGAAAAGGGAAAAGGAAAAGGGAAAAGGGAAGAGGGAAGAGGGAAAATTATCCCTCTTCCAACTTAAAACTCAAAATTCAAAATTCAAACCTGAAAACTATTCCTCACACTACACTCCCCACAAGCTGCTTAGCGGCAAGTGCGATATTTGACGTGATAAACTAAACCGCGATGAGCCAAATCGAAGGAGTCAACCGTTGCCATACCAGCACCGCGGGCTGTCATTGCAGCATTTACTCGCATATTTACACTGTCGCCGCAGCGAGACCAAACATTAGCTACAGTGGCTAAGCTATCTCGAACATTGTAGTTAGTTTCGCCGCTGAGATTCCGATTAAAAACTGGGCCGCGGGTTCCAGCAAAAAAGTATTCAGCTCGCAGGTTGCCTGTGGTTTTAGGAGCCACGTAGCCGCGATAATCAGCATCGTAAATAGAAATTTGGAAGCCTTGGGGTACTTTGATGGGAATGCTCAGATTGCAGCTTTTCCGGCTTTCTGCTGAGACATTTCCCAGGGCTGCAAACTTATCAAATAGGATGGTGAGTTCTTGACCGTCGGGGCTGACGCTGACGCTGGCGGAGCGATCTGGGCAACCGCTACCGCCGTAGCTTGCACCTAAAATTTGAACTGCCGGATTAGCAAAGGCGGGGCTGATAGAAGCAGTCATTAATGCCGTAGCTAGCAATAGTTTTACAAACTTCATGGATGTTCTCCTTAATAAGTTAAGTTGTGTGTTAGGAGCACCCTAAAAAATTGAAGCTAAATTTAGATAAGCTTCTTTAAACTTGGATATGGACGCCTTCATGTGGAAAGATGAAAAGCCATTCAAGCCAAGCTTATTACCTCATGTGCAGTTCCTATTCAGGTTTTTTGGATTAGTGAATTAATCGAAAAAATAGGTTTTCTGCTGATACTTTCTAAGATTCATGTCTGCTCCTAAAAGTTCCGGAAGATTTCCGTGCGAAACTCCGGATCTGTGTTAACAGGGTTGGACGGAGCGCGAGAAAGCGAGCGAGACCAGTCGGGAGGCTTTTGGCCCCGGATATGCGTTCCCAGGAAGAGGGCCGGAAGGAGAGGAAACGAGAGAATGACATATTTGTGTATTTTCAAACCTCGCATACTTAGTATCGCGCTGCGCGGAAAAAAGATAAGTGTAGAAGCGAATTTTATTCGCTCGGTATTCGTGTTTTCTATACGGGTTTGATATAAGTAGTCCTGGACGCAGGGGCGGCTATAAACCGGGTTTTTTTGCGTCAAGAATGGCTCGATGACTGATAAGTTAGAATAAAGCAAATTAATTGTTCAAAAAAATGAGTGCTAAAGTTACTGTCATAGACCATCCTTTGATACAGCACAAGTTAACTCTAATGCGGCAAACTCAAACGAGCACGGCGAAATTTCGCCAACTGCTGAAAGAGATTGGGATGCTGCTAGCTTATGAAGTGACGCGAGATTTGCCGCTAAAATACGAACAAATAGAAACGCCGATCGCAAAAATGAATGCACCGATGCTGGCTGCGGAAAAGAACATGGTCATTATTTCGATTATGCGCGCCGGTCAGGGATTGTTAGATAGTATTTTAGAACTGATTCCGTCAGCGAGGGTAGGACATATTGGTTTGTACCGCGATCCGACAACTCGGATGGCGATCGAATATTATTTCAAAGTTCCCCAGGATATCGAACAGCGAGATGTTTTAATTGTCGATCCGATGTTGGCTACTGGTAATTCAGCAGTGGCGGCAGTGGATAGGCTGAAAGAAGTTAATCCGAAGTCTATTAAGTTTTTGTGCTTGCTGGCGGCACCGGAGGGACTTAAGCACTTTCACGAACAACACCCTGACGTGCAGATTTATACGGCGGCAGTTGACGAGTGTTTGGACGAACACGGCTATATTGTACCTGGACTCGGAGATGCGGGCGATCGGCTTTACGGCACTATGTGAATTCAAGAAAATTATTATCTGCTGTATATGTCAATACATTCATTGAAAAATAAGTTTACTAACATAACTATTGGTTTGATCGTGCCAGACAATGTAAATTGTAAGATTTTAATGTCAGGAAAAGCCTATATATAGCAAGGGTTGTAGGATTTTTTTACATTAAATTCGTAAATTGCATTATCTCAATGTATTTACTGCATTTTATGGTGTAATTCTCTGCCTTTAGTGTAATTAATCGCAGGAATTAGTTCATAAAATAGATGTATGACGTTAACCGTTTGCGATCGACTACTAACATTTTTTGGACGAGGAAAAAAACAATGGAGACTACAGCACAGAAGGAAGCCCCCGATCAGCCTGTTGAGGAAGTGAAAATTAACAATATCAACAGTTTGGAGTTTGAGCTTTGGGCTAAAGCCGTGAAACAACAGATGATTGCAGCACTCTCTAAAAAGGGCGCGATTTGACATCTCTGAGTTTTTTGTGCGCAAGTGGCGTTAATTAAATTAACAAAATTTTTGTCTGCATTGTTGTCCGAGAGCGATAAGTGGGGAGGGGAAGAGTTTTGAGATTGCGCCTCTCGATGAGTTGCGGGAGGGGGAGAAGAAAGCATTTTCCTTCTTTCTAGTTTTGGACGCATGGGTGGCCGGAAACCGAGTTTTTTTACGAAAATACTTCTGTTGCAATCGGCAGAAACGGTAAAAAAACCCGGTTTCTTGGTGTCGAGAGTGCGTTCGGGACTGTTTTCTCTGCCGAATGCTTTCTGCCAGATTACGATCGCTTGTCAACCGCCGCCAGCAAGCGCAGACTTCCGTCTTGAATCTGCACTGCTTTCACCGTTCCCACAGCAACTCTTTGTTGACCGTTAGCCATCGCTACCTCAATCTTAATCTTGGGGTCAGCCTGCAAGCCCAGCCGCCCCCAGAGCCACTTGACTTGAGTAGTAGGAAAAGAGCGCACTTCTACATCTGAAAAGGGCGAATTAACCCAACGGCTACCGTCGTAAAAACTCGCTACTTGCACCTGATACCAAACTTGTTCTCCCGCCAATTTTAACTCGTTGTTCGGTTCTGGTTCCAGCCACTCAGAGGGATTGACACTGCTAATTAAAGTAGCAGAACCCATAATTTGACTTTTGTGGTCTTCTAGATTTTCAGCCTGAGAAACTGCTTCCTCAAGTTTGTTGACCAAATTCCGAATTCGACTTCTTGTTTCGCTGTCAGTATCTGATTGCTGGTCGAGCCAATTCATCGCCTCGCGAGTTCCGTCTTGA
Source organism: Microcoleus sp. K4-B3 (assembly GCF_036704615.1). Lineage (NCBI taxonomy): Bacteria > Bacillati > Cyanobacteriota > Cyanophyceae > Oscillatoriales > Microcoleaceae > Microcoleus > Microcoleus sp. K4-B3. Next base: position 56,032 of record NZ_JAUBSF010000020.1, on the reverse strand, counting down.
GACGCTACAATCAGGGCGCCCCAAGCCTTGACATCGGCGTCAGCGGCATTCACTCTCAAGGCGGCGTCTATGCGGTTCCAGATCCGCCCGCTGTCATTTTTGAGGGTGGTGGCAATTTCGTGACTGTTGCTCGGATCGGCTTCAAATACTTGCAAAGCTTCGCTCCAACGGCCGTCTATCAATTCTGCGAGAACTTGTTGACCGGGACTGGCCCAAGATGCGATCGCCTGAGCCCGAGTAATTTTAGCGTGAAATTCGATCGTTTCTAGCTGAGCTTGCGCGACAGCGGGCCAATTTTTGCCGGCTTTCCCCTTCGCCACACGCATGACATTTAATGCTGGAGACCACAGCCCGCTTTTGGCAAGTCGCAGCCCATTTTTGTAAGTCTCGTCATTGAAGGCAAACTCTTCTAAAGAAATCGCCGTTAACTGAACTGGGTTCGGCAAAAATTTGCGCGGGCCAATTTGATAAAGGGTAAATTGTGGCTCTAAACCAACTGTTTGGTCGATCGCCAACTGCGGATTTGAACCCTTAACAATTTGTTGCCAATTCGGCGGTTGTCCGGCCGCACTCGCCCAATCCAAAAGCGAGATTAAATGATTTTGGCTGGGGTTGTAGCGAACGACTTGTCCGTAGGGAATTTTCTTGTCGCCCCGCATTAGTTTACCGCTGACATTCAACCAAATGCCCGAGGCGGGGGGCTTTCCGTCAAAGCGGCGCAGTTCTGTTAGGGGTAACGACTGATTCGAGGCTTGATTGTCAGATGTAGAGTCAGCTAAAGAAGCCATGACAAAAGATTCCGCCGGGCCTTCTATATTCATAGAACTGGCTAGCTGAAAATACTGCTCTTTATCGGAACTGCGATCGGGAAACTGCACCCGCTTGTACACCCGAAGTTCGACAATTTGACGGCAAGGATTTTTGCAAACAGTAGAAGCCTTAACAGTTCTTTCTACCATCACCGGCAAAAGCAAATCGGCAACAGAATTATCGCCGGATCGATCGACGGGAAGCGGGAGGGGTTCTCCGGTTACGAATCCCAATTTGCGGACGCTGGCTTTGATTTGATCGAGAGTTTCGATGGAATCTCTGCTACCTGTAGGCAGACGCGACCATTCCGGCACAAACTGAGAGATCAACTTGTTGCCGTTGGGATCGACAATTAGCTGATAACTCAGCCAAGCGCCGCCTCCCATCAAAGCTGCACAGCCACACAAGACGCTGAGGGCTGTCAAATTAGCTACCAGTCTTTTCCAGGGATATTTGGCGGGAGTTAGGGGAGCAGTTATTAGAAGCTGGGACTCTTTAAGATTTTTGGGGCGCCTGGTTTGGCGGCGGCGTCTTGTCGGAGGAGGAGCAACTTTGCTATTTTCTGGGGGTTTGGCTCGATTTTTTGAGGGGTTAATTTTGTGTTCCATCGTCCCATTTTAGAATTTAGATTTTAGAATTTAGAGTTTAAAATTGCAATAGCCGATCGTACTGCCGACCTATGATATCCCAGGTGTAGTGGCTTTCAACCAGCGATCGCGCACTGGCAGAGAGATCCTGTCTTAGCTGCTGATTTTCAAACAAACTCGTAATCGCCTCAACATACTCCTGAACTTTGTTCGCCCGCAAGGCCCTTATCAGTTGTGGGTCGCCATCGACGGCTAAACCCTCCAAACCTCGATCGCTAGCAACCACAGGGGTTCCCGCCGCCATCGCCTCCAAAGTTTTATTTTTAATTCCAAAACCAATCCGCATCGGCACCACACAAACAGCAACCTGATGCAAATATTCTGCCACCCTTTGCACCCGGCCTACTACTTGAATTCCCGGAAGTTTCCCCAAGGCGAGCACTTCCGGGACTGGCGAAGCCCCTACTAAGGTGAGGGTAGCATCGGGATAGCGCTGCTGCAAAGGCGGCAGTATTTGCAAACTCAGAAACCTCGCCGCGTCAATATTGGGCAAATTGTTCATTGCGCCTGCAAAAATTAAGGTGTGTCCTCCCGGATCGATCGACCGATACGGAAATTGAGTTAAATCCACGCCGTTAGGAATTACATCTATGGGAGGTACAAAAAAATCTTGTTTCCCTCGCACGTGAACCGGAGGCGAAAGCAATTCTAGGAGTTGCTCTCTGTCGGTGGATGTTGTCGCGACAATGCGGGAGAATTTGGAACAGTAGCGTTTTTCGTAGCGGGCGAGTAGCGGTAAATTCAGTCGATCGCGCAGGGGTTTTTCGGAGGTGCCGGTTGCTAACATTTCCCTGCAAGTTCCCCAAACGGAACTGTGAATGTTTGCCACTGTCAGCACTTTTTGCCGCCATTCTGGACGCACGTAAATCTCGTTAACGCTGTGTTCGCAGGTGACAGCATCGCATTTGCCTGTTGTTACCAATTCGTCTGCCCAATTCTGCATTGCTTGCGAGTAGCTTGAGAGTACGTTGGGAGGTGTTCCCGACTGCAAAAATCGACTGAATCTCTGGAATTTTCCTATTATTTCAGAGAACCCCCCCTGGTTAAGGGCAGGAAATAACCCCCCCTCAGTCCCCCCCTTGTTAAGGGGGGGAGGTAAGAATCCTTCCTCAGTCTCCTGGTGGAGTCTTAGCCCCCCCTTAGCAAGGGGGGGTTGGGGGGGTGTCTGCGGATGGGGAAAAACTGCCAATTCTAGAACTTGCTGGCGCAATGCGTCGATTTGTGAATCGGTGACATCGGGCGATCGCACAGTGCCGAGAATTACATCATGCCGCTGGCTCAAGTATTGCAATAAATTAAACGTCCTTACCTGAGTTCCTCCGCGGCTTGGCGGATAGGGAAAAGTCGAGGAAAGCATCAAAATCTTCATGGGATGTGGGATAAATAAAGTTGCCGCTTGCGCGATAAAATTGATTGATAAAACCTTTTTAACAATCCTCGCACCTATGGACGAATTATCTGTCAAGGCGCTGCTCGAAGACTTGAAAAAGCCCGACGAAAGCGTGCGCGATCGGGCAACTACAGAACTCTGGCGCACTTGGTTTAACCAGAAGGGTGAGTATGGGATGCAAATTCTCAGGCGATCGCAAGTTTCGATAGATGCAGGCGATGTTCCCCACGCTTTGGATTTGCTGACACAACTGATCTCCGAAGCGCCTGATTTTGCTGAAGCTTGGAACCGGCGCGCCGTACTTCACTATACCCAAGGAAATTATAAAAAGTCGCTCCAGGACTGCGAAACCGTCCTCAAACTGAACCCGGTTCATTTTGGGGCGCTGCACGGCCTGGGTTTGTGCTACGCTGCCCTGGGAGAATACAGAAGTGCTATTCAAGCTTTTCGCCGCGCTTTGGAAATTCAACCCTTTGCTTTGGTGAATCAAAAGTTAATTCTCGAATGTACGGCTCGTTTGAGTTAAAATCAACTGTCCCGGGAGTGAAATTTGTTAATACCAATGGGTAAAAAACTATGCGACTGCCGGATTTTTTTTATCAGCATAGTTGTAAATTTTTAGTTACCTCAAATCTAAAATAGAAAATTGTCTAAGGTGCCCAAAATTAGCGTTTGCATTCCTACTTACAATCGAGTGCATCTGCTGGCTAGTGCGATCGCCAGCGTGCTAGCTCAAACTTATACAGATTTTGAATTAATTGTCTGCGATGACGGCTCAACTGACAGCACTCCGCTGTTAATGTCGGAATTTGTCGATGGCGGGATTCGCTACATTCGCCACCCGCAGAATATCGGCAAAAGCAATAATATGCGATCGGGCTTTGCGGCGGCAAGGGGCGAATATTTTATCAAGTTTGACGATGACGATCGCCTCAGCGCGCAATTTCTAGAGCGGACATCTGCTATCTTAGATCGAGAGCCAAGCATTGATTTTGTCAGTACAGATCACTGGGTGATCGACATTCACAATTATATTGACGAAAATCAGACGAAAATGAATTCGCAGCGGTGGGGCCGCACCGAGTTGTCGGCTGGAATTATTGAAGATTTGCTCTCCACAGTTTTTGTGAGACAAAGTTTGCAAATAGGGGCAACTTTGTTTCGCCGCCGCGCGCTGGAAGAAGTCGGATTTCTGCGCCCGAATTGGCAAAATTGCGAAGATAACGATTTGTTTGTGAGACTTGCGATTGCGGGCAAAAAGTGCTATTACTTGCCGGAGCTGTTGATGGAGTATCGAGTTCATGCAGGACAGCAAGGAGTCGATCGGGCAATTCCGTATTTAAGCGATAAATTGCGCTATTTGATCTGCTACGAATTTGATTCCGAGAAGTTGGAAACAGTAAGGCTCAAAAGGATTGCAGAAACTCAATTAGCGCTGGGTTTGCGGCTGATTGAGGTGGGTGAAACTGCAAAAGGGCGCCTGATGGTGCGAGCTGGAAAGTCTGTTTCTGAGGCGAAAATGTGGGCGGGTTTGGGATTGTCGCTGCTGCCCGTCGAGTTGCGTCCAAGGGCTTTTGCGGCTGTACGGGAGTTGTTGAAACGGGAGTTGTGAAAGCGTAGGATTTCGACAGAATACCCGGCGGTTGAAACCGCCGAGTATTCGTTTGTGTTGAGCCGGTTGAAACCGCCGAGTATTGTTACTTTCATAATACTCCTGACTCTAATTGGTCTAGATAAATAAATTCTGGAGCTTTAACTCCGGCTGCTTCTCTAATTTTAACCAGTCTAGGCGACTCAAAAAACGCCCTAGCATCTGCGATTGATGTCCAGGCGGAGAAATGAACAATTTTGTTGGGTTCATTGTCATACTTCAAGACTTGATAGGAGCGCTCGCCAGCTTCTTTTCGGATGCTTTCAGCACGATCGAATACCTGTTTCCAAGCTTCATAGTTTTCTACTTCATGAATAATTAATACATATTGCATAGCAGTCAGATTCTCTGATAATTTCAAAACTTCAAGGGTTCGGTTTACTCCTCTTCTTTCTCAGCATTTTCCTCTTGAAATCCCAACCACTAAAGTATTACCTCTTCTACTTCGAGCATTTTCTCTGATGTCAGACTTCCCAATTTGCGTAGAAGCTTTGAATGAGGAATTGTAATCATATTTTGTACCTCAAATACTCCTTCTCGGAGGAACTTATTTTTGACTTTTACCTCAAATCTAGAACCGCGTAGACTTGTTGTATGTGGCACTAGAGTCGCTAAGGCTCGGTCTTGATTTAAAGCAAGAATACTCACGACAGAACATGGTCTGACTTTCGCAATATAACCTAGATCGACTAACCAGATTTCACCACGCTCTGGACTATTCACATACGGATTCTTCCTCATCAAACTATAAAAAAATTCCCTCAGCATTCAGAACTAAATCGTCATCAGACAGCGGTGGAAACTCTAAATCAACCGTCCGTTTCAAAATTTCCAATACCAAATATAACCGCTCTGAGTCTGTTAATAGCTCAAAGGTATTCAAAAGTTCTTCTACTAAAATAGTCATAGCTTTTTCTCTAGACTTGCTTATAGCATAGCACAGGTTTTAAGTAGACTAACCTCAAAAAACATAACAGCCAGCTCCCCGCAGCACTTTAAGGCTGCGGGGTTCTAAGATCGATCGCGCTTTCCACTAAAGTAGTAAACAGTGCCTGATGTAAATAAGTGTTTCCTAAATATCGTGTCTATATTTTCTGAAGTTCCGACTGTGTGGCTGCAAATTTCCCTCGTGGGAGTCTGGCTGGGCTTGATTTTACTGGTAGCTGAGGGCTTAAATCGCTTTACTTCTGTCGATGCTGAGGTATCGCGGAAGGTGGTGCACATCGGTACTGGAAATGTGATTTTGCTGGCGTGGTGGCTGGAAATACCCGGTTGGGTGGGAATTTCGGCGGGAATTTTAGCGGCGGCGATCGCCTTAATTTCCTACCAAGTTCCGATTTTACCCAGTCTTAACAGCATCAACCGGAAGAGTTGGGGGACTTTTTTCTATGCTGTTACTATCAGCATTCTCGTCGCTTGGTTTTGGCCGCTACAGCATCAGGAGTACGCTGCTTTGGGCATTTTAGTCATGACTTGGGGGGACGGATTGGCTGCTGTCATCGGCCAGAAATACGGCAAACATATTTATCGAGTTGGGGGAATGCAGAAGAGTTGGGAAGGTTCTGCAACTATGTATTTGGTGAGTTTTGCTGTTAGCAGTTTGATTTTGCTGGCGGTTCAAGGCAATATTTGGCAAACTTGGGCGGTGTCTGCCGTTGTGGCTTTGGTTGCTGCTAGTTTAGAATCGGTTTCTAAGTGGGGAATTGACAATTTGAGCGTGCCGATCGGCAGTGCTGCGATCGCCTTTTTTCTGAATCAGTTTTGGGTAATTGGTAATTGATAGGTTGGGTAGAACGAAGTGAAACCCAACCTACAATTAGTATTAACAGTCAACAATTAACAATTAACAGTCAACAGTTAACAGTCAACAGTTAACAGTCAACAATTAACAATTAACAATTAACAATTAACAATTAACTGTTGACTGTTAAACAGAATGCCTTTCCCTGCATCGCTATAAAATCCCCGATCGGCTGCTCATTTTTCCCGTTTAGAGCCTTTAGATGGCGTACCTTCAAAAGGCTGAACGCCACTGTTGGGATAATCGTCATCGCTGCGTCTAAAAATCCGCGAGGCTCCTTCCGAAACGTAACGCATTGCGTTTACAACAGATTTATAAAGATTCATAAAATCCGCCTCTCTTCTGTGGCTTGGAATACTTTTAGACTACTCTGATTTTTTGCCTTTGAACTACTTTAGCAATATTTATTTGAATTACTTATTAGTCTGCAACATAGAAGCAAACTGAAGGTTTTAGGAATTACGCATTTGTGGGCGATCGACCTTTTGCTGGTAGATTTTTCCTTGCTCAACTCATGGAGTGGCGATCGCACTCCCGACGCTCAGAAACCGGGTTTTCTAACTCTGTTCGAGGGCTGCAACCAGATATTTTCGTAAAAAACCTGGAACGCTTGAGTGTTTGTGGTTAATTCCTGAGTTTGTTAAATGAGGTGTTTTTATGGATTCTACCATAATATCACGCCTCAAGCCACCTCAAATCTGCTACTCACCGCCGTACTCAAGGAATTATTCAGACAAATATCTGCAATCTTTATCAAAAATTTACAAAAAGATATGGTGTTAGTCACTATAATTAAAACAAAGAAATTTGTTCGGGGTTTTTCTTATGAAAACTACCACAGAAAGCTTGCAGCTCACAGGTTTTGAAGAAATCCAAGAAGACCGAGAACTGACTGTTTCCTCAGCAGATTACAGCCTTTTGACCGATCTCTACCAGCTAACGATGGCGGCTTGTTACGTTGGGGAAGGGCTCGACGGGCGGGCAGCGAGTTTTGAGTTGTTCGCGCGCAGGCTGCCAGAGGGTTTTGGCTACGCGATCGCGATGGGTTTGGCTCAAGTTATCGACTATCTGGAGAAATTTCGGTTTTCTCCGGCGCAAATTCAGGCTTTGCAGTCCACTGGGATTTTTGCAGGTGCCCCGGAGCGATTTTGGACTCTACTCGCCACAGCCCGCTTTACTGGCGATGTTTGGGCGGTGCCGGAGGGGACGGCGGTGTTTGCCAACGAGCCGCTGCTGCGAATTGAGGCTCCTCTGTGGCAGGCTCAGTTGGTGGAAACTTATTTGTTGAATGCGATAAATTATCAAACTTTGATTGCGACGCGGGCTGCGCGGCTGCGGGATGTCGCGGGCCCGGATGCTAAGTTGCTGGAATTCGGGACGCGCAGGGCTTTTGGGCCTCAAGCTGCTGTGTGGGCTGCTAGGGCGGCTCTGGCTGCTGGGTTCGACGGAACTTCTAATGTTTTGGCTGCTTTGAAGTTGGGCCGCAAACCTGTAGGTACTATGGCTCATGCTTTGGTAATGGCTGTGGCGGCTCTAGAAGGTAGCGAAAATGAGGCGTTTGCAGCTTTTCACCGCTGTTTTCCCGGGGCACCGCTGCTGATCGATACTTATAATACTGTGGCAGCGGCGCGGATGTTGGCCGATCGAGTAAATAGCGGTGAAATGCAGTTGGAAGGCGTGCGGCTCGATTCGGGCGATTTGGCGGTGCTGTCTCGGGAAGTGCGATCGCTCCTTCCGGGCGTTCCAATTTTTGCTAGCGGCGATTTGGACGATCGAGAAATTGCTAAATTAAAAAGTAGCGGCGCTTGCATTGACGGTTACGGTTTGGGAACGAAGTTGGTGAGCGGTTCGCCTGTGAACGGTGTTTATAAGTTGGTGGAAATTGACGGAATTCCGGTGATGAAGGAGGCAAGCGGCAAGGTAACATATCCAGGAAGAAAGCAAATTTTTAGACATATTGAAAATGGGCAAATTCTCGGAGATTGTTTGGGATTGTCCGGGGAAATTATTCACAATTGCGATTCTCAATTACCATTAATGGAGTTGGTTGTCAAGGATGGGAAACGAGTGCAGAACCATGAAAGTTTGGAGGATATTGCCAAACGAACTGCTGCTTCTGTCGCGAGTCTTCGAGCCGAAACTCGGCAACTCGATAACCCGATTTCGCCGCCGGTGGAAATTTCTCCAGATTTGCAGAGTCTCACCCAAAAAACGAAAAAGAGTCAGTAGTCAGTAGTCATTAGTCATTAGTCATTAGTGATTAGTCATCAGTCATTAGTCAACAGTCAACAGTCATCAGTCAACAGTCAACCGTCAACAGTCAACAGTCAACCGTCAACAATTCCCAATTACCCATTACCGATTCCCTATGCAGAAGATTGCTCTTTTTGGAACCAGTGCCGATCCGCCTACAGCGGGACACAAAACTATCCTGAATTGGCTTTCCCAAAATTTTGATTGGGTAGCAGTTTGGGCGTCGGACAATCCTTTTAAGTCGCACCAAACTTCTCTAAAACACCGATCGGCAATGCTGCTGTTAATCATTCAAGAAATTAATTCGCCGAGACACAATCTTTGCTTGCATCCAGAACTCAGCAGTCCGAGGACGCTAGAAACTGTGGAACAAGCAAGATTGCTGTGGCCGGATGCAGCTTTGACGCTGGTAATAGGTTCGGACTTGGTGGGGCAACTGTCTCGCTGGTACAAATTTGAAGAATTGTTAAAACAAGTGGAGTTGCTGATAGTACCGCGACCGGGTTATCCGTCAGAACAATTAGATTTGTGGCAGTTGAGGCGGATGGGTGCAGAGGTGGCGATCGCATCTTTAAATGCTCCCAATGTTTCTTCTACCTTCTATCGGGAAACAGGAGACAAGGAAGCTCTGACTCCGACCATCGAAGATTACATCAATAGGGAGCATTTGTACGCATGGCACGAGGCACAAAAAAGGGCGAAGGTTGCTCATTAGCTGACTTTAAAGTAGGAGTAGATAATGTGATTTTCTCCGTCGATGCCGTGCAGAACCGCTTGTTGGTGCTGTTGGTAATGCGGCAAGACGAACCGTTTATCGATTCTTGGAGTCTTCCCGGTACTTTGGTGCGGCACGGAGAGTCTCTTGAAAATGCGGCTTACCGAATTTTGTCTGAAAAAATTCGGGTAAAAAATTTGTATCTGGAGCAATTGTATACTTTCGGAGAACCGGGGCGCGATCCTCGGGAACTTACCAGGGGCGATCGCTATCTTTCGGTCAGTTATTTTGCTTTGGTTCGCTTTGAGGAAGCTGAGTTAATTGCTGGGAGTGTAGTGGCGGGTGTCGGCCACCGCGTCGGCGGCATTGCTTGGTATCCCGTGCAACAAGTTCCTAAGCTGGCTTTCGATCACAATCAAATTCTCGAATACGGATACCGACGACTGCGGAATAAACTTGAATACAGTCCGGTAGCTTTTGAAGTTTTGCCGGAGCTTTTTACTTTGAGCGATTTGTATCAATTGTATACAACTATTTTGGGAGAAAGTTTTTCTGATTATTCTAATTTTAGATCTCGATTGTTAAAATTGGGTTTTTTGTGCGATACCGGTGTCAAGGTTTCGCGGGGGGCTGGCCGCCCTGCTAGTTTGTACCGCTTTGATGCGGCCGCTTTTGCTCCTTTCAAAAATAAGCCGCTGGTGTTTATCTAGCTGTTCCTTGGATGACATTCGGGGATCAATTGAGTAACATTAGAAGAGAAGCTATTAAGGAGTGCGGGCTATGAAAGACCCTGATGAATGCGCTAATATTCACGAAGTTCGGGAGGAAATTGATATCATCGATCGAGAAGTGATCGACGCTTTGAGCAAGAGATTTAAATACGTCGTCGCGGCAGCAAGGTTCAAAACGAGTGAAGCTGGCGTTAGAGCGCCCGATCGCTTTCATGCTATGTTACAGCAGCGGCGCGAGTGGGCTTTAGAATCAGGTTTGAATCCTGATGTGGTTGAAAATATTTACCGGGATTTGGTAAATTATTATATTGACGAAGAATTGAAACATTACAAATCTGAGTAAAGTTTCCCTATATTCAAATCTAGGACTATAGGAAATCGAGTCCGCGCGGGCGGACTGTTAGCAATATTTATGGTAGTGATGCAGGTAATATGAAAATTGCGATCGCACAACTCAACCCTACGATTGGTGACATCTTTGGCAACTCCAACCTAATTCTGGAGGCTGCGAAAAAAGCGGAGGTTGAGGGCGCAAACTTATTGCTAACACCGGAACTTTCCCTGATCGGTTATCCGCCGCGCGATTTGTTGATCGATCCGAGTTTCATTGCAGCCGCAGGCGCACAGTTGCAGCAACTGGCGCAAGCTTTGCCGGCGGATTTGGCAGTCATAGTCGGCACTGCCGTACCTAATGCTAATGCTGTTCAACTCGGGGGAAAATCATTATTTAACAGCGCTGTTTTGTTGCAAAATGGTGCTGTAGAAAAAGTTTTTCATAAACGCTTGTTGCCTACTTATGATGTATTTGATGAAGATAGATATTTTGAACCGGGAGAAAACAGCAATTACTTTTCTATTGGCGAAGTCAAAATCGGCGTGACTATTTGTGAAGATTTGTGGAACAATGAGGAGTTTTGGGGTAAACGCAGTTACGCGGGCGATCCTGTTTCCGATTTGGCAAAATTGGGCGTAGATTTAGTGGTGAATTTGTCGGCATCGCCTTATTGTGCGGGGAAGCGGGGAGTGCGGTCGGCGATGTTGCAGCACAGCGTCATCCGCTGCGGGATACCGATTATTTACGCTAATCAGGTAGGGGGAAATGACGATATCATTTTTGACGGCAGCAGTTTTGCGGTGAATCGAAAGGGTGATTTGATTGAGGTATTAGCTTCTTTTGAAACTGATTTTGCGGTTCTGGAATATGACGCAGCTAAACCAGATTTAGTGGGCAGCCATCAGCAAAGTGCAGCAGGACTTGAGGCGGCGCCGCTGAGTTTTTATCCGGCGGTTGGAGATGCAGAAATTTGGGCTGCTTTGGTTTTGGGAGTGCGAGATTATGTTCGCAAGTGCGGTTTTTCTAAGGTTGTACTTGGTTTGAGTGGCGGGATAGATTCGGCTTTGGTGGCGGCCATCGCCAGTTGCGCGATCGGGCCCGAAAATGTTCTAGGGGTGCTGATGCCTTCTCCTTACAGTTCGGATCATTCGGTTAATGATGCTTTGGAATTAGCCCGAAATCTGGGCATCGCGATCGAACTATTGCCGATCGGCGATTTGATGAAAACTTACGATCGCACTCTCGCCGATTTGTTTGTCAATACAACTTTCGGGATTGCTGAGGAAAATATTCAATCGCGGATTCGAGGCAATCTGTTGATGGCAATTTCTAATAAGTTCGGACATTTGCTGCTTTCGACTGGCAATAAGTCGGAAATGGCGGTGGGCTACTGCACTCTCTACGGCGATATGAATGGGGGATTGGCGGTGATTTCTGATGTGCCGAAAACTCGCGTTTATTCGCTTTGTGGGTGGCTGAATTCTGGGAGGGAGAAGGTAAAAAATCAGACAGAGTCGGGAAAGGAAATTATTCCGGTTAATATTATTAGTAAAGCGCCGAGTGCTGAACTGAAACCGGGACAAATTGACCAAGATTCTTTGCCTGCTTACGATGTTTTGGATGAGATATTGCAGCGGTTTATCGAACATCACGAATCTGCCCAACAAATTGTCGCGGCGGGACACGATGAAGCGGTGGTGAAACGTGTAGTAAAATTAGTCAGGCAAGCGGAGTTTAAACGGCGGCAAGCAGCCCCGGGTTTGAAAATTAGCGATCGAGCTTTTGGTACTGGTTGGCGGATGCCGATCGCCAAAGTTTCCTCTTATTAAACGCAAAATGGTTAACATCGACGGTACTTTCGGCTTCAATTTTCTCCTGGGAACTCTCAGCAACGATACGATTAGAGGATTTGCGGGTAATGATACTGTTCAAGGTTTGGGGGGAAACGACCTAATTTTTGGCGATCGGGAAAATGATTTGCTAGCAGGAAATGAAGGCGCTGATACGCTGTCTGGCGGGCAGGGAAGCGATACAATCTATGGAGGACAAGAGTCGGATTGGATGTTTGGCGATCGGGGTAACGATTTGCTAATAGGCGGCGAAGGCGGGGATATCTTGACAGGAGGCGCGGGCGATGATTTATTTGTGATTGAAAGAACCGCCGCCGCATCTACTATTACAGAAGCTGATACAATCACAGATTTTGGCAACGGCAATGATCAAATTGTCTTGACTGAAGGCATGAAGTTTAGCGATTTGGAGCTTTCTGTTTCCGATAACCAAACTGTTATGAAAGATAAAAACTCTGGTAATTATTTAGGAGTTGTTTCGGGAAATTCTAATCTGACTGAATCAAACTTTATATCGCTGTTTGGCGGAATAGATAGGGGTCAGGTTTTGCCAATTTCGGTTAACACGATTATAGCCGATAGCGCGATCGGACTGGAAGTGGCGCAAACTCCCCAAGAACAAGCAACAGGTTTAATGTTTCGGACAGAATTACCCGATGACAGGGGAATGTTTTTCCCGATCGAACCCGCGCGAAACGTGCGTTTTTGGATGAAAAACGTGTTGATTGAACTCGATATGGTTTTTCTGCGGGAAGGCGTCGTGCAGGCGATAATTCCTAACGTACCGCCGTGTTTGAGCGAAACCTGCCCCAACTACGGCCCGGATGTTCCCGTTGACGGAGTTATTGAACTCAGAGGCGGAAGGGCGGCCCAATTGGGACTCAAGGTGGGCGATCGGATTCCCAATTTACCCTAAAAGGTATATGATTTTATCGCAGCATTCAACTTTTGTGCATCCAATGAACCCTATTGAATTAAAAATAATCCCCAATCAAACTCAAGATGGTTTAGCTTACCAACATTTGCGCTTGCGGATTACAACTCAAGACGGTATTATCACACCCGATGATTTACAAGGTTTGAAACTTCCTCAAGATGTTCAATTAAGCCAAGGAATTGTCATTGAAGGTAGAGGAGCGATTTGGCTGTACGGGTATTTAGTGCACGAATGCCATCCTGCGGCTTGGGTTGGATGTTACGATCCGCGATTAGAAGGTGCGGTGGTAGTAGCGACACACAAGCACGAGGTATCTGTTGGACAGGTATTAAAATTGAGTTTGCCGAGTGATTAAATTAGATTGTTTTGGGTAAATTAACCGCAATATTTGTAGGGGCGGGTTTTACGAACAATCTGTAATTCACATATCCACAATATTTATAAACCCGCCCTGTCCCTATGTAATTTTTATTTGTAATAACTCCTATGTTGCACGATTCTCAAGAACAGGCTTTCCGGCCTATTCCACAAAAATTCAATTTTCTGGTGGGGTGGGCATCCTGCGCGCCCTAAAAGGATTATTAGACCTCTCCGCAAATTACAGGTTCCTTATACAGCTTATGTTTTAGCCAATATTACTAGACGGTGATCGATTAAAATAAGGAACGATAACATAAGGGTTTGAGAAGTTTTTGTTTAATAAAGCTAAAAGTTTTGAGAAACGTAGCCCGAATTTAATCAAGTTTGACACCCGGCTAGGCGTTGCCCAATTTTTAGTAAATCTAACCTTTTAAGCCTGAGTCTAACTAATCCACATACTGTTAAAATTACCGATTTATATCGAGAACGAGCCAGCCGGAATTTTTCGCTCGGCAACTCGGAATATCTTCAGCTTACCAATCAGATGTTCAACTACTATTCTTTGGCTTGACAACTCTTTATTACTTAACAATTGATTTTCCGTAAGTTCACCGTTTCTAGGTTTTTTAGTAGGAGTAGTAATTGCCCCTTCTCCTACATAAGCTTTATCTCCTAAAAATTTTTGGGTAAGGTCAAATTTATCTTTGTTCATTCGGAACAAATTGAGATCACTTGTTTTGCCAAGTTCTCCTACAGTTACATCAATAATATCCGTCCCGTCCGGTAAAACAATTAATTGGTTTTTTAGAGTGTGCATCTTCTTTTTACCCGAGTAATACTTTTTTTGCTCTTGATAGTCTACAGGTCTTGCTGTAGGCTGCTCTTCGCTGTCTACTATTAATTGATATTCGGTCAATTTTTGGCGGAGTTCTGCATAAGCAATTAGGTCATTTTCTACTTCTTCTATCTGAGATGCTGGTAAAATTTCTCTGAGGATTTCACTCCAGTAATGAAAAGCGTCATTAGCTTTGGTTTTAGAAACATCAAAGAGTAATCCTAAGATTTCAAATATCGGCTGTTGTCTTAAATATACTAAGCATAAACAAACCCCGGTGTCAGCCAACATTCCTGGTTTTCTGCCACCACCAGCGAGATTAATCCGTACTTTATTTAATTCAATCTCTTCTTGCTTCTGTTGATGCCGGATTTGGGCCAGAGCTACTAAACTAAAAAACTGGTCATACTCAATCCCAATTAATCGTTTAGCTTCCGAGGGATGTTCTTGAATCCGTTTTAAGGGGCTAGTCATACTTATGGGGCAGTTAAATTTATTGAATGTTTCTATCATACTCCCTTATTTATATTAAGGATAGGTCTATTGAGAATGGTGCAAGATGTGAGTAATAACCTACTTAGTATCGCGCGATCGCCCAAAAAACCTTTAAGTTTAACTATAACAACACTTCGGACACTTTCAGGGTTCCCGTATGGGCGCTTATTCCCGGTTTCTACGAATTTTTGCGTCTAGTAACGAGAAATATAGGAAGAAACCCATTTTCATCAGTCAGTATGCGTGCAGGACTAATACCCGCACTCGCCCACAAAGAAACATTTATAGGACTTGCGCAAGAGAGCAATTTTTACATTATTTGTGGAGGTAAGGTGCGCACTTCGCACCCTACAGATAGTGTCTGTGCCTAAGTCCTGATTTAATTTTAATTAAAGTTTATCCTTTCACAGGCAAAACGATCGCAAACTCAGTGCCAATTCCTAGCTCCGCATTCACCTCAATGCTTCCGCCATGTTTTTCGACCGCAATCTGGTGGACAATTGCCAACCCCAATCCAGTTCCTTTGCCGACACCTTTCGTCGTGAACAAATGGTCGAATATCTGCTGTTTCACTTCCTCTTTCATCCCGATGCCGTTATCAGCAATTTTAATTTTAATGTGCCCTTCGCCCAGTACATCAGTGCAAATGGTGATGCGGTTGGGATTGGCGGCAATTTCACTAAAACTGCGTCCTACATTTGACTCTTCTAAGGCGTCGATCGCATTGGCAAGCAGGTTCATGAAAACTTGATTTAATTGACCGGGAAAACATTCGATTTTAGGGAGATTACCGTATTTAGTCCTCACTTCGATCTGCGGGCGGTTTTCGTTTGCTTTGAGGCGGTGTTTCAAAATTAAAATAGCGCTATCAATGCCGTCGTGAATATTAAAAGGAACTTTGTAGTCTTTGTCGCCTCGGGAGAAGGTACGCAAACTGGTGCTGATGCTGCAAATGCGATCGCACCCGACTTGCATTGAATCAATCATCTTTGGTAAATCTTCCAAGAGATAATCGAGGTCTATCTCTTCGGCGTGGTCTGCCATTTCCGACTTCGGTGCAGCGGAGCGATACAATTTTAAGTGTTCTATCACATCTTCTAAACTCCTTTTAGCTTCATTTAAATTGCCAGAAATAAACCCAATCGGATTGTTAATTTCGTGGGCGACTCCGGCGACTAAATTGCCCAAAGCAGACATTTTTTCGTTTTGCACGAGTTGAAGTTGCGCTTGCTGTAAATCTTTTAAAGTTTGTTCAAGCTGTTGGTTTTGCTCTTGCAAAAGTTCCGCGGCTCGCTTGCGATCGGTGGCATCAACACCCAAACCAATAATCCCGATCGTCTCACCCTGGCAATTTTTGAGCTGCACTTTCGTGATTTCTAAATAGTGTAGTTGGCCGTCAACTAATCTGAGAATTTCGCTGGAGTAATGCGGCAAATCTTGGGCAAGGCAGGCGGCATCTGAAAGCATACAGCCCGCTGCATCCTCTCCCATTATATCTTTGTAATGATCGACAGCTAGGAAAGCGCTCACAGGCACGCCCACATCTTGAGAAAAGGTTTTGTTCAAAAACTGTACTTTACCACTGGGATTAACCATCCAAATCCAAATCGGAGCGACATCAATAATCGCTTGGAGCATTTGTTTCTGATCTGCAAGCTGAGCTTCGGTCCGGCTGGTTTTTGCTAGCGATCGCTCTAATTGTTGGTTGTAATCCTGATATTTTTTATACAGCAGAGCATTTTGCAAACAGATGGCTGCCTGGGAACACAGGAGATTGATAATTTGCAGGCGATCGCGGGTAAAAACTCTTGCGGTTAAACGATTTTCCAGATACAAAATGCCGACTAAGTTGCCTCGATCGAGAATCGGCCAACATAACACGCTCTGCGGTTCGTATTGGAGGATGTAGGAGTCGGAATCCCAATCACATTTTTGAGCGATGTCCCGAACAATTACAGGTTTCAACAATTTTTTAACGCAGTCAACAATTTTGAGGGGCAAAATATCGCTGTTTTCATCGAGTTTTGCAGATGATAACTCGATCGCCCGCTCGACTCCAGAATTGTCGATCGCGCTTGTAGCAGCGATTTCCCATTGATTGCCGTTTGGCAAAATCAGCGCTGCTTTGTCAGCTCCTGTATTTGTCATCGCCAGTTGCATCAGTTTGGCAATCAGCCGATCGAGCTCTCTTTCACTAGAGAGCGCTTGACAAGCCTTTAGCAGAGTTGAAAAATTTCCGAAATCTGAGACGCTCGCCGACACAGAGGGATGAATAGATGGATGGAGCGATTGATTTTGCTTGACAGGGATTGCGCAAGTTGTTAATGGATTTGCAGCGAGTTTTGGTGGCTCCAAAATCGGTTCCAACAATTGAGGATAGCATTTTTCTAAGTCATCTATTTTGGCTCGATCTCCCCAGCGGACATAGCAATCATAGGCATCTATCATGTAGACTCGCGCAATTTTTTCTCTTCCCAATGACAGGTAAAACTTAGCAGCGAGTTCGCAGGCAAGAGCTTCTTCATTCAAATATTCGTTAGCTTTAGCTCCGGTAATAGCTCGATCGTACAGTTCCATTGCTTCTGCTGTCTGCCCCAAAACGCGGAGCCATTCTGCCTCAACCAGATCGAACTTGTGTTGGTAATTGAGCGGGGTATGGTGCGCGAATTCTTTGAGTTTTTTCTGACTAGCCGCAACCCGCTTAAGGATTTGTTGGCGCTCCGTCGGTGCAGCACCTGCATAAGTTGCCAAATGTGCCAGCGAATCGTAAAAGTCGTGCATCATCGTTACTAGCATCGAAACACAATTCCTCAGATAAGGTTTGCCTCCATTTCCCATGTCGATTGGCTTCGGATTACGGCTCGAATATATCCCGAATCCGTCGCCTCTTTTTGCTCAATTTTCTCCCCCTAAGTCTGGTCGGTAACAGTCAAGATTAATTCAAATATTAAGAGGTTTCATATATTTGTAAATAAGTGGGCTTCGTTCTAGTTCGTCGAGAATGTCTGTTCGCTGGAGGACTATTCGAGCGATGCAATTAACGAGGGCTGCTTTACTCTATCGTATTATCGGAGTACCGCGCCGCGAAAAATTTCCGCGACAAAGACGTAACTGCGGGCGTAGGGTTTTATAATGCGCGCAGCAATTGTGCCGGGAATATCGAGATTTTTGACCGTCGCGCGCCGGTTGCGAAACTGCAAGAGTTTGCTACAACCGGGTTGCCGGTCAAGATGGCGCGCGCCCCGATCGACAGCCCTTCCAGAATCGGTGTACGATTGCGCGATCGCATCAGATCCAGGCATTAGTGCAGTCAAATCTACTACATCTACTGTTGCGTCCATATCGGCTGACCTCAACTCCGACATTAGCTTGACAAAACTTAATGTATCTATCTTAGGGCATAAGCACCATAATTTTAGATCTGACGATCAAAAATTATAATTATCTGTTAATGAACAATATTTTATACCTTGGCGAGCGGGGTTGGAGCCTTTTAGTTACGTATAAGTTTCTGCGACTAATCTCAAATGCGGTTAAATAAACGCGAAAGACCGTATAAACACGGCAGTATCGTGTCTAGAAAAATACAATGTGTAATTAATTTAATTTTATATAGCTCGATCGACCCAAATTTCCGCTACTATAGGGAAAAATTTTTAGCTTAAAACTTCAAAATAAAATCTATACAAATAATAATAGAATCGTCGTGAAATGAGTAGCACTTCAGTCCCGCCTAGAAAAAGACAGGGCCGTTTTATTCTGCTGAAACCCGCCCTGCACTCTACTTCTGGGCTAATAGCCATCGCAGGGGTT
Source organism: Microcoleus sp. K4-B3 (assembly GCF_036704615.1). Classification (NCBI taxonomy): domain Bacteria; kingdom Bacillati; phylum Cyanobacteriota; class Cyanophyceae; order Oscillatoriales; family Microcoleaceae; genus Microcoleus; species Microcoleus sp. K4-B3. The sequence continues at coordinate 37,410 of NZ_JAUBSF010000020.1, read as the reverse complement.
AAAACCGAAATCAAATAGTAATATGCAGTAATATGCAGTCGTCTTCAGAGGACTATAGCTAGATTCCGACAGGGATTAAAACCCCTGTCGGAATCTAGCTTCCAGAGAAGGAAACAGCGTTATTTGAGATTAGTCGATCGCGTCTGCCACTCGTTGAGTTCTGTCAATATCTCGATGCACTTTCTAGGAAATATTGTTCGAGGCATCTTCAGCGTTCTATCTTGCATCTCGTGCTGCATCATTGATATTTTCTTGGCCGCCGCTGGTATTATATCTCAGAGACTCCGTACCCTCTGCTGCTCTTTCTTTTGCTCCCTGGGTAGCTTCTTTAACAATATCTTTTGCTCCCTTCAAGCCTTCGCGAGTGTTTTCTTTAAGATTAGCAAAGCCTTGTTTGGTTTTGTCGCCAAAGTCATCAGCTTTCTGCTGAGCCGTGCGAGCATCGTCCTTCACCTTTTCACCAACTTGGTTGAGTTTGTCAGATGCGTCATCCCCTACCCGTCGCACGTTTTCGCCTACATTATTGCTAGATTTGGTATCGATGCGGTGCTGCGCTTGCTCTTTGAGAAGCTGAGCTTTTGCTTCTGTTGTTGTCATCTTTTTGTTTCTGGGATCGACATCGGGGTATTCGTTCATGCCGCCTTTGTATTCGGAAGTTACAGCCCCTGAAGGCACTTCTTCTCTAATTTGGTCGGCAGTTTTTCCTTTTCCTGTCATCACATCAGTTTTTCCTGCGATCACATCAGAGCGAGTGCAAGCCGTGCTCACTAATACTAAAATGCCAGCCAGAAACACTGTTAAAATTTGTACAGCTCGAATTTTTTTCAGAAATGCAGTTAGTCTCTTCATAAAAATGCTCCTTTCTATTGTGATATGCTCAAATGCCTGGTGGCTTTGTATATGGCTAGCATTACAAAATTAGCCACTTAAACACTTTTTTAAGTATAGGAATAGAAACCGGAGCTTTTCATCTATCCCAAGTTACATTCCTCAAGTTATAGCAGAAGGAACAAGGAACAAGAAGGAACAAGGAAGCAATCGACCATTGTCAATCTTATACCAATTATTAAAAGTCGCAGTTCCCCGCGCCGGAGAAGGCCCTGTGTCCATTTGTATCAACAATCGCCTGAAAACTTTGATAAATCTCGCTTTAACGCCTGGCCAGCTCCGCCTCGCATCCCCCTTAAGAAAGGCGACTGTGAGAGAGTGGACTGTTGTACCCTTAAGAATGGGGCGCCCGGGCGATCTATGCCTAATCGTCAAACAGCATTCTGGCACTACATTTTGCCTTAAGTTGACAGGATGAAAGGCAATGCCATTTCCCTACTTGGCTGCGCGTTTGGTTGTCTGTGCGCGCACTAGGTTGAGATGTTTGGCGTTTTAAGCTCAAAAAAAACCTTCCGGTCAGGAACCAGAAGGCAGTGGATGTATGATCTCAAGTACAACAAGGTCTTTAATCGCAATTGTCGCCGCACATCCCGATCGCACACATCTGTCTAATGGCTGAAAGTATGTGCACAGTTGCTAAACATTTTGAATCGCTGTTTTTAAACTCTTGCAGAATTCGCCTATCGCCTCTAAACCCTGTTCTGGAGTCCCTTCAGCCAAGCGTTTCACAAAAGCACTGCCAACAATCGCAGCGTCTGCACCCCATTCTTTGACTTGGCGAGCGTGTTCGGGCTTCGATATACCAAACCCGACGCCGATGGGTTTGTCGGTGATGCTGCGGAGTTCTTGCAGCAATTCTTTTGCTCGTGTTTCTAAGCCTTCGCGCACTCCCGTAACCCCCGTGACGCTGACCAAGTAAATAAATCCTTGAGACTCCCGAGCGATCGCTTCTATGCGACTTTTGGGACTTGTCGGAGCAACTAATAATGTTAGTTCAATCCCTAATTTGTTGGCAGGTTGGATGAGACTGTCGGCTTCTTCTAAGGGCAAGTCTGGGACAACCAACCCCTGAACTCCGGCACTTTTGATTTGCTGCAAAAAGGTTTCTATACCTCGGTACAAAATCGGGTTGTAGTATGTGAAGAGAATGATGGGCGATCGCAAATTCGGACTAACTTTCGCTACCATTTCCAGCACCGCATCTAACCGCGTTCCCCGCTGCAGGGCCCTAGTAGCGGCGGCTTGAATCACTGGCCCGTCAGCTAGCGGGTCAGAATAGGGAACGCCAAGCTCGATCGCATCTGCACCGTTATCATCCAAAATTTGCAGTGCTTTAGCCGTTGTCTCCAAGTCTGGGTCGCCAGCAGTAATAAAAGGAATCAATGCACATTGATGGTTCTTGCGCAACGTTTCAAAACAATTAGAAATAGTCATTAGTTATTAGTTATCAGTCATTGGTCATCAGTCATCATATGATGTCCGCTCGATCGACCGCAATCAAATTCGTTTGTAGTGAGGAGTGAGGGCTGAAGCCCTCATAAAAGTCCGAGGACTTCACTCCTCACTACAAACGTGATAACGGTTATTTTACCGGACGCGATATCAGCCATCAAATCAGTCCCCAGTCATTAGTGAGAGAGTTTATTACTAATGACTGAGTAGGTCATTGCAAAAAACAATCGTATCTTGTAGGGTGGGGTTGAGCCAGGAGCTATGATAAAAACGAGTTATCAAGTGCAAAACCCCCCATCCCCATCTAATGTTTATTTGTACCCAGCTACTTAATAACTAATGGCTGAGGGCTAAGGACTATTGACTAATTATCTTTTTCTTGCTCAATTTCGGCTTGAAGTTTGGCTAATTCTTCAGGAGTGAGCTCATCGAGTCGCTTCTGCAAAACAGCTTCTTTGTACTCTTGCAGTTGCTGACTGTAGGTCATACTTTGAGTAAGTGCTCGAAATAAATAAGTCACCAGCCAGCCAATCAAGCCGGCGACCAAAAACAACTGACTCCAAATTCCTGCATTCATACTGTCGAGTCCGGCAAATTGCAGTAGCAAGTAGACAAACCCACCTGCTATAAAAAAGCCGAGACTGATTCCAATTACGTCAATACGTCGCATTTAGGCTTCTATCTGCCGCCGTTTGGGCCGAAAATTCAAAAAGGGAGCTAGGAGAAACATACCTGGGAAGAAAAAGAACATCAAGAAGTACATGAAGCCGCGCTCAAAAGAGGTGGCCACGTACCAGCGGCTGTTCAGGTAAGCGTAGGTGGCCGCGGGTACTACCAGGAGGTAGGTTCCTGCCAAGACGGCGTAAAGCAGTAAGGTAATATACATAGATTTGCTTTAGGGGAACAATAACACGGGTAAGTCGGTTGACACGCTCCGTTAGCTGGTTAACTATTGTACCGCTTGGGGAGATGCAGCGCGACTTTTGGGAATTTTTTGATTAGGGGTTGCGTAAATTGGGGTTTTGGCTGTAGAATAAAAGGCTGTTGTTGTTAATGGCTCAAAACCACAGCAGCTTGACCAAAGGGGGGCGTGGCGGAATGGTAGACGCTACGGACTTAAAATCCGTTGACCCGAAACGGTCGTGTGGGTTCAAGTCCCTCCGCCCCCATCCATTTCAATCCTTTGTGATATCAATTCTGGTTGCACCGGAATGATTGTTGACTGTTGAATGTTGATATCGTTTCCGGTTGCACGAGCGACATGATATAGAGGACACGGCTTGGCCTAAGTCCCTACAATTAATTTGGGTAGGGACTTAGGCCAAGCCGTGTCCTCGGTATCATTCTGATGCAACCGAAAACGATATGATTCAACGGTTTCAGATTTATTGTCACCAAGAATTCTGTTTTCCGCTCAATTTTCGCGCTAATGGTTTTCTACTATGTCTAAAAGCGCCTCTATATCTGCCAAGTTCGCCCCCGACTTTTTACGTCGGGTCTTCAACTGGTTGAGCAAGTCGGCTGGTGTGGGAAATTGGGCGACGGTGGGAACCGATTTTTTATGTTCATCCCGATCGCCCCGCGTGATATTACGCAGCAACTGGCAAAGTAATCACAAATTCCGTGCCCTGTCCTATTTGAGAATTTACCTCAATTTTGCCTTGATGCTTGGCAAGGATTTGATAGGAAATAGCCAATCCTAATCCAGTACCTTTGCCGATCGACTTGGTAGTAAAAAATGGGTCAAATATCTGTTGGGCACTGGCGGACGCAATTCCGGGCCCGTTATCCCGAATCTTGACGGTGACAGTATTGTCGGCCGTAACTTCCGTGCTAATCCAAATGGTTGGCGAATACCCTTTGTCTCCCTTTTTCACCTCCTCCAACGCATCTATTGCATTGCCGATCACGTTCATAAATACTTGATTGAGTTGGGCTGGATAGCACTCAATCGCAGGCAACTTGCCGTATTGTTTAATAACTTGAATACCTTGTTTGAGACGATGATTGAGAATTACGAGGGTGCTATCAATTCCTTCGTGAATGTCGGCTGATTTCATTTTTCCGTCGTCCGATCGCGAAAAATTGCGCATGGATACGACAATTTCCCGAATGCGATCGGCTCCCATTTTGATTGAAGAGAGGGTTTTTGGTAAATCTTCTCTGAGAAATTCGAGTTCAATGTCTTCGATGCGTTCTAGAATGGCATCTGGTGGGTTTGGATAGGATTGTTGATAGAGAGTTACCAAACCTGTCAAATCTTCGATGTATTGGTTGGCATAGTCAATGTTGCCACCGATGAAGTTGACGGGATTGTTGATTTCGTGGGCTATCCCTGCAACCATTTGACCCAGAGAGGACATTTTTTCGGTTTGAATTAATTGGGATTGAGTTTCTTTGAGTTCTTTTGTATACGCGCTAACTCGCTGAATCAATTGATTGAAAGAGACCGCTAAAACTCCGATTTCGTCGTCGGTTGTGACTGGCACTTGCAGGTTAAAATTCGATTCGCGAGCGACTTGCTGAGCGACATTAGTAAGGGTTTCGAGGGGTTGGGCGATCGCGCGGCTGGTTTTGTCAGCCAGCGCGACGGCGATGAGCGCTGAAATTAGCATACTCCCGAGAATAATTCGGTTGCGCAAAACTTCAGCTTCTTCTAATGCTTTGATTCCTTGCTGCTTGTGAATTTGTACTGTAGAAATTAGCTCGGTTAAACGTTGAGCAAGGTGATCTAGTACGATCGCCTCTTGGCCGCTGCTAGTCCTCAACATTTGTAGCTGTGCGGACTCGATGCTGTTGGGCGACAAATTCCCAACTTCCGCATCTTTTAACTGCAATTTAATTAGCTGACCGTAGTAATCAATGACGAGGGCAGATTTCTTCAATATAGCCTGCAATGCTGCCTCTTCTGTTGCTAGTCTATCGGGATTTTCTCGTGCGAAAGATTCTATTTCTGAAATCAGGATTTTCGCCTGATGGATTTGCCCGAAAAACCGATCCTGTTCGTATTGCAGCCCCACCGTATTTCCCAAAACGACTGGCAATCTCGCCGCGTGCGATCGGGCTTCAAATACAGTATTTTGCAAATTTTGCAGCAGTTGCTGCTGCTGTTGGGCAACATTCACCTGAACTAAAGCTTGCTTGCGAAAGTAGTCTCCCAATCTCAGTCCCGCACCAGTTCCCAAAATCGCTATGCCGATAGCTAAAGCATAGCCATAGCTAATTTTTTGGCCGATCCGCAAATGGTTGCATTCTGCCTTTAGCCCAGTTAGATTAATAGTTGAAGTTTGTAACAAATGTTTTTGAGCATAGTGTTCTTGCTCTACCTTGCTATTTTGGGACTGACTGTGGGTAAATAATAACATGGGAAGTTCCTCCCAAACAAATTAGGAGTAATGGAGCGAAGAAAAGCAGAATGCACTTATGCTGAAGGCGGAAAGCAGTTTTGAGTGTTTAATTTGGAATTTGGAAATCTTTAACTCAAAACTTAACTCTTCCCCTAGTATCTCTGTTTTTATACTAGAGTGTTTGTGATCTATATCAACAATTTATGTGATTATACGCAGATTTACAACATTTATGGTAACAACGATTAGTATTTTTAGTCAGTTGGGACACAAGGCCCAACTACGGGTTCTCCCCGTTTTTCTTTTTCTGCCAGTTCTAGGTTTAATTCCAGCACTTTTGCTAAAATATCGTCGCTGTCAGTAAATCCGTAAGCTTGCATTACTTCGCGATCGAGCTTAGTATGAAGTTTAGAAAGTTGACTTGTTGGTTCTTCAAAAAATTTATTGTAAAGTTGAGTAATTCCCCACTGCTTTGCGGACATTTGTTGAGTGCGGTATTGATGCAATTCGACCGCCGTTGCCCGAATTTCCTCTACTGATTGACAAGTCGGTGTCTGGGGAAAGGGGAAAGTTTCAAAGCAGGTATTGTGGGTGTATGCGATATCTCCTTTAAGAGTTGATTTTTGAGCGTGCATCCAAATTCGGTGAATGTTAGATGAGAGAATGCCGAGAATATAAAAGTCTTCTGAGGCAACAACTACTGATTTGTCCCCTGGCAGCCAACTAACGGGAGCGGGAATGAAGACAGCCCACTTTGAGACTCTCGGTACAGTGAAGTAGTGAGATAAAGGGGCGATCGCCTTTCTCATTGCTGGTCGTTTTTCGCCATATTTCCACCAATTAATTTTAGTTACTTCTCTGCGGTTTTTATCCCGTTCTCGCTTGACATGAGCTTTCACATACTCAAAAGGCAGCACATATTCACTCGCTTCTTCAATGCTCATATCATTGAAGTCAATAATCCAACGTTCCGGCATACCGTTAGGATTCTTTGCTAGATTTGCACCCATTGAAAAAAGTTTAATAACCTCTTGATTTTGAGCATTTTCTTTAATCCAATCATTAACCTGCTGTTGACTAACAATAAATCCCATTCCGACTGGAATTACACCTTGAAAGCATTTGTTTGAGTTCGCTGACAACTGGGCAGCTTGAGAAACATCAATCGTAGCTTGCAGCGAAGAGTTAATACTTGAAACCACGAGATTATCTAAATAGTAAACTTTCGGCTTTTCCTTGCTCCAGTTAATCAAACTAACATGAACCTTAGCTTCCCCCGACCAAGGCTGAGTAGAAACGGCTGCATAAATGTGACCGCCATTTTGCGCGACATAATCTAAAGCAGCAGCACGACTTTTACCTTGACTAATTGAATTAGTAGCAACTAAACCAGCCCTGCCATTTAGTTCTAAATTATTGTGAGCAATGCGAAACCAATAGGAACAAAAATCCACCGAATCTTTCACATCGGGAAAGCGTTTAAACACGCGGTCAATATATTCATCTCCCAGGGCAACCCTCATGTGCTTTCCGCCTAAAAACGGAGGATTCCCGATAATCGCGTCAGCCTTTACCCAATCAGTAAATAAAGCATCAGCACAGACAATATTTTTATCCAAAGTATCTAAAGGCAGAGAAGGTTCTTTCAATCCCAAATTGTCGATCGCCACCTTGCGGCCAATCATCAGCGTCACCCGCGCCAACTCCACCGCAAACGAGTTAATATCCATGCCGTAAAATTGCTGCGGCGTGACTAAATTCATATAACCTCTTGTACCGTCGAACTCGTTTAGCTTATCTAAAAGTAACTTTTCAACTTGCTTGAGTTCCTGATAAGCTACATACAGAAAATTACCCGAACCACAAGCCGGATCTAGGACGCGATAGCGACCTAATTCTTGGTGCAGATTTTGCAGTTTAGCTACGGTATTTGCAGCGTTAATTCGCTCTTCCCAGTAATAGCTAATTGTGGGCAGAACAATGCGGCGAATGTCTCCCTCAGTAGTAAAGTGAATCCCGTAAGCGCGGCGCTGTTTTTTATCTGTTTTCAAAGCCGATTCAAAGATATTGCCAAAAATAGAAGGGCGTACCTGACTCCAGTTTTGTTCGGCACAAACTTCTAATATTTTCAACTCTCCCTGTTGCAGTTCAATGGGGTGTATTTCCGAAAATAATCCGCCGTTGAAATACTCGACTCCTTCATAACGTCCTGCGGGCGTGACTCCCTGCTGATTCATTGCTTGAAATAAGCCGCCCAAGACATCATAAGAACTTGCTCCTTCCAGACAATCTTTGACGCAGCGAGTAAAGAGTGCAGGCGGCAAAAGTCCCCTATCTTCGGCAAACATTGCTAAGACGCATTGCAACACAAATCGCTGTGCCTGAAACTGATTAAATTTAGCAAATTTGCGCTCTTTGCCACGTTCGATTAGCATTTCCAGCAGCATCCCCATTCTGCTAGCAGCTTTTTCGGTAATCTCGACTTGGTTGTTTTTGAATATGGGGCGGCGGCTGGTAGATTCCATGAAGGCAAAAGCGGGCGATCGCGCGGGCAATTGCTTTAGGGATATAATGTCTACAGGCTGATCCGGCTGAAGGTCGAAATCGTAAATGTGAAACTCGTCAAAATTGCACATCATCACGTAGCGCGGGCGATCGTCTTTTTTGAGGCGAATATAATAGCGTTCTGTTTGGGTGCGGTGTTCTCTTTTAGTCAAATCTTCACCGCGCTTTTTCATTTCAATCAAAACGTGCTTTTTCCACACCAAATCCGCAAATCCCATTTGACCTTTTTTGCTACTTTTCTCTATGCGTTCCTCATAGGTTGCGCCTGCTTCTAATGCCCCATCGTGGCCGAAAGCCCGAAAGAAGCGGTCTAAAAATACCTGTGCTTGTCCTTTTTCATCGCCTGTAATGTGTTGCTGGCAGTAGGTAACGAATTTCTGGAGGCTTTCAGGGGTGGCTGGCATGGGAGGATAATTTAAAACGCATATTAATTAGTATAATCTGCTATCTTGTATTATTGTTATCTTTTGTCATAGGCCGCCTGGGAATTAATTCCCTGGCGGAATGTTGGGTAGCGGGTAGTAATACTATATTTTTGATAATCTTTATTATTAAATCCTAAAAATTTGTGATTCAAAAATCGACTGACACACCTACAAATAACATTCAAACTGGATGGCACGGTCGCCTGGATTTAGCCTATGCCAACCGCAGCGGCGCAACTCAAATCATTCACAATCAAATGCAAGCGCCCCTCAAGGTGCAGCGTCCGTTTTATCCTGAAGGGAAAGAGATTTGTCACAGCGTCATCTTGCACACGGCTGGCGGAGTTGTTGGGGGCGATCGACTTTCCAGCCATTTTCACCTTCAACCCAACGCCAAAGCCTTGATTACCACGGCCGCCGCTGGTAAAATCTATCGCAGCAGCGGACTAGAATCACAACAAAACATTGACATTCAGCTAGATATCGGTGCAAATTTAGAATGGCTGCCACAGGAAACAATAGTTTTTGACGGCGCAATATATCGGCAAAATTTGCGGGTAGAATTAGCACCAACAGCGAGGATTTTACTGTGGGAAATTACCCGATTTGGACGCAGTGCTAGGGGCGAAAAGTTCTTGTCTGGAGAATGGCAATCGCACACCGAAGTCTGGCAACAAAACAGCCCTTTATGGATTGACAGACAATTGCTCAAAGGTGGAGAAAAAATGCTCGAAAGTCCTCACGGTCTCGCAGGAAAACCCGTAGTCGCCACCTTGGCTTGGATAGGCGAACCCGTCACCACAGAGTTCGTGGAAAAAGTGCGAGATTTGCCATCTGAAGCAACAATTTATCCTGGTAATTCCACCGTCGGCGTGACTCGTATTCCTAACGGTTTACTGTGCCGATATCGCGGTACATCCACAACCGCAGCTAGAGACTGGTTTGTCAGCATTTGGCAGTTGCTGCGCTTGTCTTTTTCACAACGCCCTTGCTGTTTGCCCAGAGTTTGGATAAAATAGGATGATCTTTGAGTTTCAATGTATAGTTGCCCTCCTAACTAGATTATTCATCTCTCTCTTCTCTTCCTCTGCGCCCTCTGCGCCCTTTGCGGTTTAATCATTCAGAAACAACCGCAAACGATATCATAACCAAATAATGCGATCGCACTTACAAGAATAAAAATGCAACTCACCCCCCAAGAAAAAGACAAGCTGCTGATTTTCACCGCCGCCCTGGTAGCAGAGCGCCGGAAACAAAGAGGTTTAAAATTAAACTATCCAGAAGCACTAGCCTACATTTCCGCCGCGATTTTAGAAGGAGCAAGAGATGGTCTCACCGTCGCAGATTTAATGAGTTACGGGACAACTCTCCTAACGCGGGAAGATGTGATGGAAGGGATACCAGAAATGGTGCATGAAGTGCAGGTTGAGGCGACTTTTCCCGACGGAACTAAGTTGGTGACAGTGCACGATCCGATTCGTTAAATATTTAACCGCAGAGACTCGCAGGAGATAGACATGATTCCGGGAGAAATGATTGTTTCAGCAGGCCAAATAGAATTAAATGCCGATCGCCCAACGGTGCGGATGCTGGTAGCAAATACGGGCGATAGACCCATTCAAGTCGGTTCCCACTATCACTTTTATGAGGCAAACGAAGCCTTAGAATTTAATCGAGAACAAGCAAAAGGAATGCGGTTGGATATCCCAGCAGGTACAGCAGTCAGGTTTGAGCCGGGAGATGAAAGGGAAGTTCAATTAGTACCGTTTGTTGGTAGCCGTCAAGTCTACGGCTTTAATGGAAAAGTGGACGGTCATCTGGATGCTGAAGTATGAAGCCCGAAGGTAGTTCGCGATTGTTGAATTTTGAAACTGGTATAACTTTTTAACTTAAAATTTATACCAGTTTCAAAAAATAATGCAACAACTGTAGTCAAGATCCACACTATGATAGTGATCGGCCATCCCCAATCTCCAATCCCCAATCGAAAATGGTATCACTTCCAGCCCTACGCATGGAGAGTGGCAAAGCAATCTCAAAACTTTTTCTCTGCCTTCTGCATAAGTGCCTTATGGCTTTCTTTTGTTAGTTCAATCTCAGACTTTTGAGCGAGTTAAAATCGGCAGTTGGCGATCGACAATGGTTGTTAAAACTGCCAACACATACAGCCAAAGCGCGTGATGAACCCAAAATTGGTTGACCAGATAAAACAGAAATTGAAGCAGAGCTTGCTGGCAACATCGAGGCGTGTCTGGAGAACCCCGTTAGACCGACGCACCAGCATCAAATTGTTAGATGACAGCATCATTTACAAAAAGCAGCACCCACCTATCAATATACCCGCATTAGCCTCGGTAAATAAAGTGCCTTCTCGGTTTTTTGCCACGGAAAAAACCGTGTCTTTTGACCCAGATTATGTGTGGAAGATTTCCCGGAGTGAAAAAATAAATTCTCTAACTATTTGTACGTCGGGCAACACGCTGCTGAATAACAAGTTGCTTTTAGACTTGGATTTTCGGATTAGCGGTGCGGGCATTCTGGAATGGCCTTACAAACCCAACCAAATTACCTATCCGCTGGTAGTTGCTCCTTGGTCGCATTTGTGGTGCAGTTATTACGATTATGTCATTTTTGTGCTGGCTAAACTTTGTCGAATTGAGGAGGCTTTAGGTAAGGAAATTTGGCAAGAAGCTAAAATTTGTTATCCTTTACGGCATACTGATTTTGAGTTGGGCTTTATGACGAAACTCGGTATTCCTGAAAGTTCCCTAATCGACACTCGGGCTAGAGATACGGGATATCATGCAGAAAGTGCGGTGGTGGGAAACAATCAAGACTGGTATTTTCCCAGTCCTTACGATATAGAGCTTTTGCGTAGAAAATTCGGTCTTCAGGAAAAGGTAAAGCCTTATAGAAAACTTTATCTGTCTAGAAGTGGCCGGCGCCAGGTAAAAAATGAAGTACAAGTGCGCGAGGTTTTGAAAGAATTTGATTTTGAAATTTTGGAAGATATATCGCGCACTGTTGATGAACAAATTCGTCTGTTTGCAGAAGCAGCGGTGGTTGTAGGCCCTCACGGGGCTGGTTTTACAAATTTGCTGTGGTGTCAGCCGGGAACGAAAGTATTGGAATGCTTTTATGGAGGCTACACTCCGCCATATTTCTATTACATTTGCCAGCTATTAGGATTAGAATACTCCCGTATGGTTGAGGACAGCAATGAATCGGAAGATTGGAGTTTAATTGGCATGGATATGACGGTGGATGTGGAGGTTTTGAAAAGGGAAATCAAGAAAATGCTGGAGTAAACTTGCCCTCTCATACCATTTTCGATTTTAGATCTGAAAGAATTGATGCCTATCAGGGTTTAAAAGTTGCCTAAAATTGCATTTTTTTTACTGGTTTCAGATTGAGGAAGTCGGCACGTAGTATAATTAAAGTTAATCTCAACTGCTAACTAAAAAAATATTAGGAGCGAGCATGAGTTACAGAATGGATCGCCGCGCTTACGCGGAAACTTTCGGCCCGACTACAGGCGATCGCGTCCGATTAGCCGATACAGAATTATTCATTGAAGTTGAAAAAGACTTCACAACCTACGGGGATGAAGTTAAATTTGGCGGTGGCAAAGTCATTCGCGACGGCATGGGACAGTCGCCTATTTCTAATGCTGACGGCGCTGTTGACACGGTGATTACTAATGCTTTAATATTAGACTGGTGGGGAATTGTTAAAGCAGATGTCGGCATTAAAGACGGCAAAATTTACAAAATTGGTAAAGCCGGAAATCCTTACATTCAAGATAGGGTAGATATTATTATCGGACCCGGTACAGAAGTAATTGCTGGTGAAGGGATGATTCTTACGGCGGGGGGAATTGACAGTCACATTCACTTTATTTGCCCGCAACAAATAGAAGTGGCGATCGCCTCCGGCATCACTACAATGATCGGCGGCGGCACTGGCCCTGCAACGGGTACAAACGCGACTACTTGTACTCCCGGGCCTTGGCATATGTACAGGATGCTGCAAGCAGCCGACGCTTTCCCGGTAAATCTAGGATTTTTAGGTAAAGGAAATAGCAGTCAACCTCAAGGATTAGTCGAACAAGTTTTTGCTGGTGCAATGGGTTTGAAACTCCACGAAGATTGGGGAACTACGCCAGCAACAATTGACACTTGTTTGAGTGTCGCTGACGAGTACGACGTGCAAGTTGCAATTCACACCGACACTCTCAATGAAGCGGGATTTGTAGAAGCCACAATTGCCGCATTTAAAAATCGAGCTATTCACACTTACCACACCGAAGGTGCTGGCGGCGGACACGCACCGGATATTATTAAAGTCTGCGGTCAAGCTAATGTTTTGCCTTCGTCAACTAACCCGACTCGCCCTTACACTGTCAATACTTTAGAAGAACATTTAGATATGTTGATGGTTTGCCACCATTTAGATCGGGGCATTCCTGAAGATGTCGCTTTTGCTGAGTCGAGAATTAGAAGGGAAACTATTGCTGCTGAGGATATTTTGCACGATTTAGGTGCGTTTAGTATGATTTCTTCTGACTCGCAGGCGATGGGAAGAGTTGGAGAGGTGATTATTCGGACTTGGCAAACGGCTCATAAAATGAAGGTTCAAAGGGGAAATTTACCCCCCCTAACCCCCCCTTACCAAGGGGGGGAAACAGAGGGGATTAACGACAATTTTCGGGTGAAGCGGTACATTGCAAAATATACAATTAATCCGGCGATTACTCACGGAATTAGTCAGTATGTCGGTTCGGTGGAAGAGGGAAAGTTGGCGGATTTATGTTTGTGGCGATCGGCTTTTTTTGGGGTGAAGCCGGAACTGGTAATTAAAGGAGGGGCGATCGCCTACGGGCAGATGGGAGATGCTAACGCCAGCATTCCCACGCCGCAACCGGTGCATATGAGGCCGATGTTTGGCAGTTTTGGCGGTGCGATTGCGGCGACTTGTCTGACGTTCGTTTCCCAAGCTGCGCGCGATCGAGATATTGCCGCACAGCTCGGTTTACAAAAGCCCGCTGTAGCAGTTTCCGGGACGCGGCAAATTAGTAAAAGAGATATGAAACTCAACGATTATTTGCCACAAATGGAAGTCGATCCAGAAACTTATGAAGTGAGGGCGGATGGGGAATTGTTAACTTGCGAACCGGCAACAGTTTTGCCAATGGCTCAGCGGTACTTTTTGTTTTAACCGATTCTACAATCATGTAGGGACGGGTTTTACCAACTGTCTATGTCTACAACTAACGATCTCCTAAACCCGTCCCGCTCTAATTAAACTTAGTTAATTCGAGAGGGGATTTATTGTTAGAAAACTTGAGCGATCGCAGTATTAAACCCTTACAAACAAACCAAAAGTAAAGCACAATATTCACCCCACTTAACAACTTAGGAATCCCTCAACCAAACTGGAAATTGCCTCATTTTTCCAGGGAAATGCTTCCGCAAAAAATGCCAAAAATAATAAACCAACGCCACTTACTAACAAAAAGTATGGCGTTGATTTTATTTGCCTCCTAAAAATTAATCCATAAACTGCCGCAGCAACAGCGTAGATAATAACTATTGTAACTTTAGGAAAGCCAGCGCGTCCGAGGTGAACATGGGTGCGAAAAACTTCATTAAATAGGAAAAATCCCGTAACTATCGCTGAACCTAAAATAAACTAATTTTCAGGACGATTCGGTTGAGTATTTCTTAGCAAACCAAAGCTAAAAACACACACCATTACAGCCAAATAAAACAACATTTGGAACATCAGAAAAAAGAAACCCGCCCCCGGATATGTCGCAAGACAAGGCGGAAAAAATAACCCTTTTACCGAAGAACCAAACCCATTTAAGGCCAAACTTACCACCCCTACCAGCAGGACAGCTAAAGTATTGAGCAAAAAAAAAATCCTATAATTTGCCATAATCTAGTTTGAGTGCCTCATGTATTCTCATCATTGAGCGATCGCAGTTTTTTACTAAATTTACTTATCTTAAATTTAACCAATCTTGAATTTCTTGCGCTAACCAAGCCGCCTCAACCTCTTTCAAATGTTCTGCTAAAATATAAAGGTCAGTTCTCATCTCGGTACCTGAACGAATCCTGATTTGATTTCCCTGAGTCGTGGTATATATAAAAGCACCCAAAATTTCCGAAATTTCCCCAGTTTGTTGTGAATAACTCCAACCAAATATCTGATGTTCCAGCTTAAAGTAGTTCCGGTTAAATGTAATTTTATGACCCTTGCCAAAAATATCAACTAAGATACTTGCTATAATCGCAAACAATCCTAATGCAATACTTAAATATTCTTCCCAAAATCCTAAGATTATCGGCCCAAATAGCAGTATAATTAATATTCCTATAAAAGCGCCTAAAAAAGGATGTCTGACTAAAGTAGACGGAATTTTAATGTTTAACTCCGTCGCTGATTTGCTAACTTGAATGCGACTGTGAGGCGGTTTAGCAATTTTCCGAACAGTCGCAATTTGAAGATTGGCCCCTTGTATGTTTCCCGATTTCAAAGCTGCTAAAGCGTCTCTAGCCTTGCTGAAACGCTTTTCTAACCCGATTTCCGTCATTTTTTCAATCCAGCTTACCAAACTAGGATTCACACTCACGCGATCGCTAAACTGAATCCGACAATCTTTCTGTGGCAAATCTGCAGGAGTCGCCCCCGTTAACAAATGAATTAAAGTAGCTCCTAAAGCATACAAATCCGAAGCCGCCACCGCCCGCCCCCAAAACTGTTCTAAGGGTGCATAGCCACTCGTTCCTACCACTGTAAACGTTACACCTGTCACCGCTGCTTGAGCTTGCACAGCGCCAAAATCTACTAAATAAACCTGCTGATCTTCCCCCCAAATTAAATTACTTGGCTTAATATCGCGGTGCAAAACCGGGGGACTTAATTCATGCAAATAAATTAAAATTTCCAGCACTTCACTCGCAATTATCCGTACTTTTTTTTCTGAAAAACGCTGACCATTTTCTAATAATTCCTGAAGTGAAAGTCCCGGAATATAATCTTGCACTAATCCAAACCAAGGCAATCCTGCTCCGGCTTCCCGCTCCAGGGAAAAATAATCTCGATAGCAAGGAATGCGGGGATGATTTAGCGCCTGCAAAACTTGTGCTTCTCTTTCAAAAAGCTTGAGTTCTTCCCACTGCATTTCCGGGCTAAAAGCTAACATTTTCAGCGTCACCTGTTCTTGAGACTCTAAATCTACTGCTAGCCAAGTTTGATGACCGACCGCTGTGCGTCCTAAACGCTGTTGCAATTGATAACGTTCTTGTAAAATTTTCCCTGGATTTAACACAGCATTCTCCTATTTTTTTATTCTACGAAATTGCCTTAAATATTAATTAAATTAACTATTTTGCCGAAAGGGTTAAATTGCTACTACAAGTAATTACAGGTGAATTTCTCCATTCGGCATAATTGTACCGCGCCACTGAACACCTGCTAAATTAGCACTGCTCAAATCTGCCCTAATCAAAGTTGTGCGGTGCAAAATTGCATCCCGCAAATCTGTTTTAGCCAGGTAAGCATCTGTCATATCAGCTTCACTCAAATTAGCCTGATTAAAATTAGCTCGACTCAAATCAGCCCGCACCAAATTAGCTCGACTCAAGTCAGCCATAATTAAATTAGCATTGCTCAATTTAACATCAGTAAGAAATGCACCCCGCAAGTTAGCGCCAGCCAATTCAGCATCAAGTAACACAGCTCTTTCCAACTTAGCATTTGTCATTACAGCCCAAGAAAAATTTGTTTCTACCAAAGTTGCTTCAGTCAAAAATATGCCCTCTAAAATAGCTTCGCTCAAATTCGCCTGAGTCAGATTTGCTTCTCCCAGAAATGCTTCAGTCAAATTCGCGTGACTGAGATTAGCTTTAGTCAAATCTGCACCTTGCAAATTGACGCCCCGCAAATCTGCACCTTGCAAATTTGCACCGCGCAAATTTGCACCCTCAAAAATCCGCAGTTCCTTGCGCAAATTTGCACCCCGCAAGCACGCACCGCGCAAATCTGCACCTTGCAAATTGACACCTCGCATATCTACATCGCTCAAATTTGCATCGATAAAAACTGCCAAAGAGATGTTTGCTTTGCGAAAGTCTGCGCCTTGCAAACTTGCTCCGTGGAAGTCGGCATCCGACAAATTTGCTCCGCTCAAGTTAGCCTGATTTAAGTTAGCACCGGACAACTTTGCATTAGTTAAATTGGCGCGCTGAAGGTTAATTCTGCTCAGGTACGACATCGCTAAGTTTGCACCCCAGAGGTCAGCACTACTTAAATTGACGCCTATTAAATCGGCACCGCTCAGGTATACCCCTCTGAGATTCATACCTTGAAAATCTAGTTCTCCTGATGTATATCGTCTTAAAATTTCGCTGGCATTCATATTTGTTTTTGTTGTTAATTAGGTACAATCTGCTATTTCTAGACTGCTTAAATTTCAGTTCGCGCAGGCGGACTTAGTTTTTGTAGCCTCAGACTTGAGTCTGATAAATTTGATGAAACTTCTTTAATTTCAGTTTGCGCAGGCGGACTTAGTTTGTGTAACCCCAGCCCCATACTTGAGTCTGAGCATTTAATGAGTTTAATTGACAAACTCTTGAGTCCAAGAGACTGTTTTGCTGCCTAACTGTCGCCCGTGAATTTTTACATGAGTAAGATATTTTGACTTTAAAGTACACAGTTTTTTGTCAATGTATGAAGCTGTAGCCTGTTGGTTTGGTACTTCAGCAGAATCCAGAATGACGTGGAGCCAACCGTCTTTAAATCCCGCTGTAGCAGTAATTCCCTTAGGCTGTAGCAATTGATTAATCAATTGGGCGATCGCCTTTGGTTTACCTTGTTTTGCCATTTCCAGAAGCTGATACTGATTTGCTTTATGGCTAGAGTTTTCCGGCGGTATTTCGGAAATATTGTCCGCCCTTTTTTCTGGAATTTCAGAAGGATATTTTCCGCTTTCTTTTGACTCCAATTCGAGCAAAATTTCCAGCATCTTATCGGCAAACTTCTGAACTTTTCCTACATACTCTCTGAGATTTTTATATTTCCAGTACAAACGGTCTTCTGCACTTCCCGTAGAAAATTTTCCGTTCAAAGCAGCTTCTAACTGGGTGAATATATTTTCTATTTGCGCTGTTGCGGAGTTAGCACTTTGACTGACTAATTCTGTCATTTCTTCTTCCAATTCCAACTTGCGTTTGATGGAATCGCTAATATTTATAATAACAGGAGCCGCCGGTTCTAAAATTTCGATAATAGTCGGCATTTCTGCAACTGGGAATGTTTCTACCATTTCCTGTCTGAAATGGGTAGGATAATTATTGCTGGTTTCGGGCTCTTTAAACTGTACATTTTCTGCCGTGCCCGGCACTAAGTAACTCTTTTGGGGGTCATAATGATAGTGAGCTGGAGCAGATTGAAGGATGTGAGTAATCTCGCCTGGATCAAAATAATCGGTGCGCCTGTCCACCAGCTCGCTCTCTTCATAAACACTGTTGTTTAAACGTGTCTGATCGTAACCTTCGCTAGCTGAAGATTCGGCTTCATGAGGTTCTTCCTGTTGCATTGTTGCGTAACAAGAATTCATCGCTTTGATGATTACGCTCGCAGCTTGGTCGTTTTCATCTCTATTGTCGAGATTGCTAGCAGTTGTGTACAACTGAGATTCGAGTTCGGCTAGGCTACCGCAGACATTAAACAGTTGTCGCAGCAGATTGTCAAGTTCTTGAGTTTTCAGCAGCAGCCAGTCGCGATCGCTAAAAGTAAACTGGTGATAAAGACTAGAAAAAATTAGTATTTTAGCCCTCAGCGGATTTGTTTGCTGCAAAATCTTTTGTCTGACATCAAATAAATTCCCGGGGTTTCTTGCCCTTTCTTCGCTGCTTGATACTTCCAAACTAAAGTGTTCTTCAAATGCGGGAGCTTCCTGACCGCCAAAACTCGATATGTTTGTTTCTAATTTGGTGAAGTCTTCAAATTCATACAGCCTGCTAAGCTGACAGATTATGAGGTCGGATACTAAAGCATACTCGGTTTTTTTATTTACCTTAGAAACTATACTATTTAAAACTGCTTCAATATCTTCTAACCTGCTGTATTTGGCGCACAGTTCTTCGATTAAAATTCTGATCTCGGCGCTGGCGAGTTGGGCCGGATCGTTTTCCCAAGACTCTTTACAAGCAAAAAATATTATTTTTTTAATGCGCGAGAGATTGACGTCTTGTTCTAATTCGCGAACAACTTCATCTAAAATAGATAAAGCTTTCATAGTTTTCCTCCCATAAAAATACCCTGTCAACAGTCAGCGATAAATAATAAGATCATACCACATTTGATAAATGCAAGACTTTGATGCGATCGTAATTGGCAGCGGTATTGGCGGCTTAGTCGCCGGCTCGATGCTAGCTCGCTACGGCAAGCGGGTTATCGTATGCGAGAGCCACACCATAGCGGGCGGGGCAGCTCACAGCTTTTCGCGCCGGGGATTTCACTTTGATTCGGGGCCTTCTTTTTATTGCGGTTTGACTGACCCGCAGTCGTTTAATCCTTTGCGGCAAGTTTTTGATGTTTTAGAGGAATCGATCGCAGCAATTTCCTACGATCCGCTGGGGCATTACCATTTTCCCGAGGGAAGTTTACCGGTTTATGCTGATGCGAGAAGTTACTTAGATGCTGTAGCTAAGTTCGCACCGCAAGGTGCTGTAGAATTGCAGCAATTTCAACAAAATTTATTAGTTTTGTATGAGGCTTTGCGTGGAATTCCGGCTTTAGCGCTGAGATCCGATTGGCAGTTGATACCTGTTTTGCTGTCTCGGTACTCGCCTGCTTTGCTGAAGCTGTTACCGCTAGTAGGTGCGATCGCGGGTTCAGCAGGTTCCTTGATGGATCGGGACGTGCGCGACCCTTGGGTGCGGCGTTTGATTGATTTGGAGTGCTTTTTGCTGTCGGGTTTGAAAGCGCACGGAACTGTCGCGCCGGAAATAGCTTTTATGATTGGCGAACGATCGCGCTGTGCGATCGAATATCCTGTAGGTGGCAGCGGTGCGATCGTCGATGCTTTAGTGAGAGGTTTGCAGCGCTGGGGAGGAAAGTTGCGCCTGGGAACTCCCGTCGAGCAAATATTAGTTGAATCCGGCAAAACCACCGGCGTTCGCTTGCAAAATGGCGAAATAATCCGCGCCCCAATTGTTATTTCAAATGCCACCGTCTGGGATACTTATACAAAATTACTGCAACCTGAAGATTTGCCGGAAAGCTACCGAAAAACCTCCTTGTCGATGCCAGCAGTAGACAGTTTCATGCACCTGCATTTAGGAATTAAAGCCGCAGGACTCGAAGGTTTGACCGGCCACCACGTCGTCGTTCACGACAGCAAGATCGACATTACAGTACCCGGAAATACTTGCATGATTTCGATTCCTACAGTGTGGGATGCAACTCTCGCGCCGCCCGGACATCACGCCGTTCACGCTTATACATTGGAACCTTACGAAGGTTGGGAGTACGGCGAATTGTATCAGCAGAAAAAGCAAGAGCGATCGCAATCTCTGTTTCAAGCTTTAGAAAAAATTATACCGGATTTGCGATCGCGGATAGTCTTAGAGTCGATCGGCACACCGCTAACCCACGCCCGATTTTTGCGCCGATATCAAGGAACTTACGGGCCTGCAATCGCCGCCGGAAAAGGCACATTTCCCGGGCCGCACACACCAATCAAAGGCTTGTATCGGGTGGGAGACAGCACCATGCCGGGAATTGGCGTGCCCGCCGTCGCAGCATCGGGTATTTTGTGCGCGAATACTTTGGTAAATTCGGATGTTACAGCACAATTTTTGTAAATTGGTAGAGGAAGCGGGCGGGTTTTGCCCAAGATATTTCCGGCAACTCAACAAATAGATAAACCCGCCCTCTCGGAACCAGTAAACTGCTTTCTGGAGCGCTGATGAGTGCTAAAAACTGATTATCCACCAGCGGCAAAAGCGCCCAGAATTGCGATCGACAAAGCCAAACCTGGCAACAGCAGCAATCCTAACATCAAAGCATCGTGTCCGCTCATCACATTCTCCTGATATTCACCTTTGACATTATACTCTATAAACTGCCATCTTGCCTCGACCTTAAAAATTAAAACCGACATATAGATTCAGGATTGACAGGGCAAATTTTATTAACAATCGGATTCCCGCGCAAGTCTAGCGTAGTTAACTTTTGCAAAGATTGCAGGGAACTGATATCAGAGATTTGATTGTTGTACAAGTCTAGTAAAAATAAGTTATTTAAAGCTTGTAGCGCGCTGCTATCGGAAATCGGATTGTTGAACAGATAAAGTTCAGTCAAATTAGTTAAATATTTCAGCGGACTGATGTCTGATATTTGATTATTACCGAGGTTGAGTTCAATTAAATTAGTGAGCGATGTCAAAGGACTAATATCTGATATATTATTCTGGAATAAAACCAATTTATTTAAGTTAGTCAGCGATGCCAGCGGAGTAAGGTCAGATATTTCATTTCCGAATAGAAACAGCGTAGTGAGATTTTTTAAGGAAGCTAGCGGGGTGATATCCGATATTTTATTATTGTAAAGGTAGAGTGTATCGAGTGCAGTCAAGTTTCTCAGAGGAGCGAGATCGGAAATTTGATTGTTGTAGAGGATGAGCGCATTTAAGTTCGTTAAAACTTGCACCGGAGTGATGTCTGAAATTTTGTTATCAAACAAGACAAGTGCGGTAATATTAGTTAGACCTGCTAGGGGACTGATGTCTGAAATTTGATTGGTA
The DNA here is from genome assembly GCF_036704615.1 of Microcoleus sp. K4-B3. Lineage (NCBI taxonomy): Bacteria > Bacillati > Cyanobacteriota > Cyanophyceae > Oscillatoriales > Microcoleaceae > Microcoleus > Microcoleus sp. K4-B3. The sequence continues at coordinate 15,916 of NZ_JAUBSF010000020.1, read as the reverse complement.
TCGAGAACGAGTCTTGTCAGATTTATTAGAGATGAAAGCGGACTGATATCTGATATTTGATTGACATCCACAACCAGAGTTTTCAGATTGGTTAAAGATTGCAGGGGACTGAGATCAGATATTTGATTGCTGCCGAGAATGAGATTAGTAAGTTGAGTGAAAGATGAGAGGGGAATGATATCGGTAATTTCAAGATTTTTGAGGTTAAGTTCTGTTGTATTAGAAAGCAGCTCGTTGGCTCGATCGCACTCGGAAGTGTCTGATATTTGCAACAGTATTTCTACCGTATGTTTGGCGCTAGGAGACAGAGTTTCTTTGTGCTTACACCAATCTAGAAAGTTATTATAAGTTGTCATGTGCTGTGCTGCGTCAATCGATATTAGATGGGAGATTTGATTTTTTAGATAAGTATAGCAATTCTATTTCATTTGTGAAGGAGATTTTTTTCGGGTTTTGATAAATTTTAGCAAAAATTGTGTAAAGTAATCTTAACATCCTTAATTGCATTGCATTACCAGGAGCCAAGAGCCAACTATGACACCCGAACTAATTTTTAACGCAGCTAATCTGTTCGTTTTGCCTTTCTGGGCAATTATGATTTTATTACCAAACTGGGGAATTACCCGAAAAGTGATGAATTCTTTCATTCCGTTTGCAGTGCTAGCCGCTTTGTACATATATTTGTTTGGTAGCAGTCTGACTGCGGAAAATGCGGCAGCTTTGTCGAATCCCAAGCTAGCAGATATTGCTAAGTTTCTGGGGGAGGAAACAGCGGCGGCTACGGGATGGATACATTTTTTAGTGATGGATTTGTTTGTCGGGCGCTGGATTTATTTGGAAGGACAGCGGACAGGAGTTTGGACGGTTCATTCTTTGGCTTTGTGTTTGTTTGCTGGGCCGATGGGATTGCTTTCTCATATTGTAACTGCTTGGATTACTCAAAGGTTTTTCCCTAGTTCTGAAAGTCTTTCAGGGGCGGGTTCTCCGGCTCATCCACAATAAAGTTGATATATTGTAGAACGGGTTCTCCGGCCCGTTCCTTCCTAAATATGGCGCAAGATACCAGTAACAATATAGATATTAGCTAAACCAGCCCCTTGTATTTTGAAAGAGGTAGATGGCGATTTACTGTTGGGTGGGCGCGGGTTTATGAAATTATGGGTTTTAGGCAATTATTGTTTATGAAACACGCCCCTACAATTTTCGATCGCAGCTTGGAACTTTTACAAAATTTTACAATATTAAGAATTGGCTAGGGGCAGCACTAAACGAGCCACAATTAAATTGTTTTCTAACATTTCTAAAGACAAGTTTCCCCCCATTAAGCGTACTGCTCGCTGACAAATTAAGAGATTTTGCACGATCGACCTATTTGCAGAAACGCCTAATATATCGGGCCCGGAACCGCCGTTGAAGGCAGCAATTAACTGTCGATCGCACGCGCCGCTATCGATCACAGAGAATTCTAGCAAACCTTCCCCCAACAACTGAGAGCGAATCTCAATCTTGTCACCAACTCCAGAGCGCCTGCAAGCCGCCGTCAGCAATTCGCACAGGATCAAATCCAGCTTCATACTGTCCCCGCGAACGCTCAAAGTCTGGCCTGCAGGCATCGACACAGCAGTTTCTCTGTGCACTTCCAGCAAGACTTGCGACTGTTTGATCAGGGGGGCCGTTCGATCGAGCGATCGCCTCAGCCAAGCGCTCACAGGCACCGCATCTTGTGCGAATTGCAGCCGCCACTGTTCCTGTTTCAGCAGCAAATGAGTTGACCCCAAAGCATTGCCAATGTGCCGCAAAACCTGTTGGTAGCGCAAAGTTTTCAAAGCATCCTTTTGCTCCTTCCCCGACTGCAAAATCGACTGACTCAAATCCCCCAACTCCTTCACCCCCGCTCCCACAGTGCGGTAAAAGTCCTCAAAACGGCGCTGTTTGTACCAGTTGAGCAGCTCCAGATCGAATCGGTGCGACTCCTCGGCCGATTGCACCGCCAAATATCTGCGCCACCAAGCCAACTGAGACGCCATCGAGCTGAGTAAACTCACCGACAACTCCGACCACTGGCGGCCCGGAGCGTCTGCAGCCACCACAATGCCCGCCGGAGCGTGTTCTGGGGCCGTCCGCAGCGCCACCGTCATCATCTCGCCAATTCCCGGACTGCGCAGCCACCGCTTCGTCGCCAGTTGCAGTTGGCTCGTGCTCTGTTGCAGCACCCCGCTAGCAGCCAGGGTTTGTTGGATCAAGGCATCTGTTTTGACAGGAATCACCGCCTCGGGATTGAGGGCAAATACGGGATTGGCAGCTAGCGCCGTTGCAATTGAACCTTCCTCCTGACCTGGATTCCAAGTAATTACGGCTACTAAAGGACAGGAAAGTGTCTGGGAAACGTGTTGAGCAAAGTTACGATCGAGCTTTTGTAGCGGCAACTCTGGGAACATCGTCGGTGAAGCAGCAGATATCGGTTGCTCAGATTGCTCCTCAGGAGAATGCTGCAAAACCGCCAAACCCGATTTGAGCAATCGCTCAAATTGCTGATATTTGTCGATTTCCGAACTCTGCTGCCAGGAGTGCAGGATCAATCCTAGCTGTTGGCTCACTAACCGAACTAATTCTTGCTCAGCTCGCCTCCAAGTGCGAGTTGCACTGTGCCCGACAACCAGCAAACCCTCGATCGATTTTCGATTGGCGATTTTCGATTTTAAATTCGGGTTTTCTCCGTCTTTATTTTTCCTGCGAGTGCTTGATGCCAAAAGCGATCGCACCCCCGCCTCCGCTAGCACTTCCCGCCAAGCCCCCAACCGCCCGTCTTCTTCCCAATTTTCAATAGCCAGAGGTGCGCTTTCTTGCAACAGCCCCACGTCTGCCGCGTCGAGGGCGTTGAGCGGCGACGGCACTGCCCTGCGGTTGCGGGGCAGATTTTGGCAGACAATCTCAAAGCGATTTTGTTCTTCGCCGTACAGCAGCAGCAAAAAGTATTCGCATTTGAGCCGCCCGCACAACTGCTCGGCGGTATTTTTCAAAGTCGCCTCCCAGTCAGCATCGCTGTAGATGGCGCGAGCTATTCCGGCAGTTAAATCTCGATCGATCTCAGTTTGCTGAATTTTCTCCTCCATCTCCGACACAGGAGCCGTCAGAGCCACTAACCGCGCCACTCCCTGCAGGTAATGTTTTTCATTTTCTTGCCAAATCCGGGGCTCGCCGGCTTCGACTGCCAAAAATCCCAACAATTCCCCTTCTGAAACAATCGGCGCAGCCAACAGAGAGCGAGCGCGGATTTGCTGCATCAACCGCCCCGTCAGCTCAGTTTTCAGAGAACTTTGAGATTCACCGATCCAAACCATTTCTTCCCTGCCCAAAGCCTGATAAAATTCGCCCAAGTCTTGGACGGTGATGCCCGAAGCCGCTCGGCCCGGCCCGCCCAAACCCGGAGCAACTTCGCGGTTGCTGACTCGGCGCCAAAAATAGCGCCGCTCTCGCTCGAACCAATAAACATTGGTGCGCGTCGGCTGGATAAATTCATGGGCTTGTTCGACAACCGCTTGCAAGTATTGGTCGAGCGATCGCAGTTCCCCCAACTGCGAAATCAGCGCTAAAAGAGACTCGTCTGGGTGTTTGACTTGTTGTCGCTGCCAGTCTTTTTCTATTTGGTAAAGAGCAGTTGCGAGCGCTCCAAATACGATCGCCAACTGCGTTTTTTCCCCCGACTTTGGCGACGCTCCCCACACGTCAGTCCCGAGCAAAATCACGCCGTAGCAGCGGTCTTTGTAGCGGAGCGGAAACAGAGTCGTGCCTTGAATATTGAAAGTTTGAGCTGCTTTGCGCCATTCTCCGGCTCTGTTTTCCGATCGCAAATCCGGGACTCCCACCGGCCGGAGCTGAATCACCACTTGTTCCAGCAAATCCCCTGGGCTGAGGGCAAACCGCTGTTTGAGAAAAGACTGGTCGCCGTTAGGAGTCATGCCACCTTTCCCCAACAATCTGTGGGCCTGTCGATCGTACAACCCGATCCAAATCAACCCCCAGTCAAATTCCGTTTGCAAGTAACCGAGTGTGGTCGAAAGTAGCACTTCAACATTCTCCTCTTCTCGGAGAGTCTGGAGAACGCGTTCCAGGGTCGCGATTTGTTCGTCTAAATCCTTCGGTCTTTGCTGCTGCCCCATTTCCAAGCTTCCCCGCACCTTTGTCTAATTTAAAATTACCAACTTAAAAATTAAAAAATTCAAATGGAAAAGAATCAACTTATAATATAATCGTCTCACTTATCCTTGAATCTCAAACATTGAATAAAGTCGATCGAAGTTGAAGTAACAACCTCGCCTTCGCTGTCTGCTCGTGAATATTTTTATTTCCTTTCTGATTTCTCATTTGTAAATTGCCCCAGTACAAGTCATTGGATATTTATCAATCAGGTGTACGGCCGCTGTTGTTTTCCGTATTGAAAACCGATGCCGAGTGGCTGCACAACCGCACTCTCCAAGTTCTCGAACTCGCAGCCAGAACCCAGTCAAACCCCGCAACCAGCCAAATGCTCTCCCGATTGCAGAAATCTTTGGGAGTCCAAGATTCTCGCCTCGAACAATCTTTGTGGGGACTGAGCTTTAACAATCCTGTCGGCTTGGCTGCGGGATTTGATAAAAATGGCGTAGCTGCTGACATTTGGGCAAATTTTGGCTTTGGCTTTGCCGAACTCGGCACTGTCACTTGTCAACCGCAGCCGGGAAACCCCCAGCCTCGCTTGTTTCGCTTGACGGACGACTGTGCAGCCCTCAACCGCATGGGATTTAACAATCAAGGAGCCGCGGCAATGGCAGCCCGGTTTGAGGCTGCACAGAAACAGTCCCCATTCGATGCCTCGCGCCCCATGCCTAAGTCTCCGTTCCCCTTGGGCATCAATCTCGGTAAATCTAAGGTAACACCGTTAGAGCAGGCAGCAGCGGACTATTTGGAGAGTTTTAAGCTGCTGAAAGATTGGGGCGACTATTTTGTAGTCAACGTTTCATCTCCGAATACGCCCGGGTTGCGATCGCTCCAAGATGCTGCTGGACTTAGCACGATTTTGGAAATTTTGCAACAAGAAAATCAGGGAAGCAAGCCAATTTTAGTTAAGATTGCGCCGGATTTGGAACCCGAGGCGATCGCATCAATCCTGGACTTAGCAAAAACCTACCAACTAGCAGGAATTATCGCCACAAATACCACCATCCGCCGCGACGGATTGAAAACACAAATATTGCGAGAAACAGGCAAACCAATCGCCGCAGAAGCCGGGGGAATTAGCGGGCTTCCTGTGCGGGAGCGATCGACAGAAGTAATCCGATTTATCTGGCAATATACAAAAGGCGAATTACCCATAATTGGAGTTGGCGGCATTTTCACCGCCGAAGATGCTTGGGAAAAAATAGCCGCCGGTGCGAGTTTAATTCAAGTCTACACCGGTTGGGTTTACGAAGGGCCTTGGATGGTGCGTCGGATTCTCCAAGGTTTGTTGCAAAAGTTAGAAGAACGCGGATTTAGTTCTATTTCTGAGGCAGTAGGTTCGGACAATCAATAGACATACGAGTGAAAAGCAAGTCTTGGGCAGGCAGGATGCCTGTCCCACAAGAATTCTTGAAGAAGTCTAATAAATTCTTGCAGGAATCAGCCATTGAGGGGCTTTGTTAATTGCTTGTGCTTTTCCTTTGCGATCGTGATAGTGAGCTTCTCCAACAGCTAACCAGCTTTGGCAGTCTCGTCTAATATCCATGAGTTCACCCAGAAGCTGACTCACAGTGCGATCGCTAAAAAAACTATAGCGGTTCTCAGGAAAGTAAGGTACTCTTCCAATGCCCTGTTTGGCCAATGCCCAATGCCCAATGCCCAATGCCCAATGCCCAATGCCCAAGAACACCTCATGTTACTGAGAAAGGCTATAATCAAATATTTCCGCTAATTTCAAAGCATTAACTAGAGCTTGAGCTTTATGCAGCGACTCCTGCCATTCCATTTCAGGATCGCTATCAGCAACAATCCCCGCACCCACTTGTCCCCAAACAACTCCCCCGGTCGTACCGTCACTTTTTGGTGCATATAAAAGGGTGCGAATCAAAATATTTAAGTCCAGGTTGCCGCGCCAGTCCAAATAACCGCAGGAACCGTAAAATAAATTGCGCTTTACGGGTTCCAATTCTTCGATGATTTCCAGACAGCGCACTTTCGGACAACCTGTAATCGTACCCCCCGGAAATACCCCTCGAATTAAGTCGATCGCGTCGCAATCTCGTCTTAATGTACCGATAACATTACTGACGAGGTGCATCACGTGACTGTAGCGTTCAACGGTCAGAAATTCGTTAACTTTTACCGAGCCCCATTCACACACCCTCCCGATATCGTTGCGCTCTAAGTCAACTAACATAATATGTTCGGCTCTTTCTTTGATATTCTCTATTAATTCCTGTGCTAAGTGCTCATCTTGAATGCAGGTTAAACCTCGCGGTCTCGTTCCCGCGATCGGTCTAGTATCCACTTCTTTTCCTAATAATTGAACCAGTCTTTCCGGCGAACAACTAACTATCGCCCCCCACGGAGTTTGCCAATAACTTGCAAAAGGCGAAGGATTGATCCGTTGCAAAGCCCGGTAAATTGACCAACTACTGCAATCTGTACGGGCTTCAAACCGCAAAGATAAATTAGCCTGAAAAATATCGCCCGCATGAATATACTTCTGAGCTTTTCGCACTATTTCTTTATACTCACTCTGAGATAATTGGAAAATAGGAGTAGCGGAATTTTGTTGATAATTCTCCGGTAAATTATTCTGGATTATTTCTGGCTGGGTTTGCTCTAATTGATGCTGCATAACATCGAGTTGAGAAGGTTGACTCGCAGCCAACCAGAGAATTTGCGTTTGACGGTCTAAAACCGCAAAAGATTCTGGTTCGTACCAACAGCTAACCGGGAAAGGAAGCGGATCGGTATTGAGTTGGGGCAGGTGTTCGATTTCCCACGCTAAATCATAACCTAGCCATCCCAACCAACCCCCAGTAAAAGGAATTTCCGGCGGTACATTCACTGCTAAATTTTGCTTTTGAGAGTCCAAAAGAGCGCGCAAAAAAGGTAAAATTTCACCTACTGCCGGTGTCCATAGCTGAGATTGACCATCAATTATCCGGGGAGAACCTGCACAAATAGAATATCGTGTCAAGTTAGTAGAAGATGTAGCTGGACTTTCTAGCAGAACAGCCATATCGCGGGGGAAACAATCCGATATTGAGCTTGCACTGTCGGCAGTTTTACCGAGAAATAAAATTTGAAAAATCTCAGATCCGCTGCGCTGATTTAGGGGAAGCTTTCGCCAATGCCAAGGTTGTATTTGTTTCATAATAGATTGCACTATGGTTAACACTCTCAGGACTTACGCAACGAGTAAATTTTGATACTATCTGTAGCAGTAATGTGCACAGTTCGCACCCTACTAAAATCGAGTGAAAGCGTTATATCAGCCATTACTTACAACTTTCCAAACATCTCTGCTTGCTTCTTTTTTGAGGCGTATCCAACCCCTAACGGAGTTAATGAGAAATAAAGTTTTGGTACTGCGCAAATCATCTAAGGTAATTAACTCTTCTCTGATTTTTCCCTCCTCTAAAAGTTGAGAACGAAACGTCCCCGGTAATAAACCGCACTTGACGGGAGGTGTGATTAGACCTGCGGGTGTATCGATCGCAATATTGGCGATCGTAGATTCGGTGATAACTCCATCTTGATTCCACAGAAAGACATCCTGATATTCGGGCTGCGACTCCAAAGCCATTGTATAAGGCAATCGGTAAGTTGTCTTGTGGTAAAGAAATGGGCTTTGAGAATCGATCGGTTTGCGGGCAATTCCCACAGATGCACCGATTTTTAAGATACCGCTATCTAGTGTCTGAGCTTGTAATGTTATGTTTCCCTTACAAGATATTGTTAACCGTATTTTTTGTTTGACTGAACCGCAAGTCATACTTAATGCTTGTAAAGCTTTACTTGCTTCTGTTAGCGATAGGGGGAAATGAAAATAATCAGCCGATCGCTCTAATCTTTGAAGATGTCTGTCTAGCAAAAAATAGCCGTTTTTGGGTTCCCATAAAAGCGATTCCAGCAATTCAAACTTTGGCTGTTGTTGAATCATATTTTTCAATATAATGTAACTTAGGTAACTTGACAATTTTGAGATCCGCGAAGCGGTCTGTTTGTGTAATTATATAGGAAGTTAACTTGAATTTATGTTGCCTAAATCCTTTATATTTCAATGGCGCCTTGCCATCGGGCTGTTAATATTAACCTCAGTGTTCACACCCCTAGCCCTCAACTACTACGTCAGGCTAGTGAAAAGCAACTACCTGCGCACCGATGTAGCTAAGGTTCCCGCCGAACCAATTGCCATTGTTTTTGGTGCCGGAGTTTGGGAAGACGGCACTCCAAGCCCAATGTTAGCCGATCGAGTGCAAGCAGCCGTCGATTTGTACAAAGCAGGGCGAACGGGCAAACTTTTGATGACAGGAGACAATAGCAGCGCCGATTACAACGAAGTCAAAGCAATGCAGGAGTACGCCGAAGCACAGGGCGTACCGATTAATAATATCATTCTCGATTATGCCGGATTTAGCACCTATGAAAGTTGCTACCGGGCGAAAGAGATTTTTGGCATAACGAAGGCTGTTTTAGTTACCCAAAACTTTCACTTAGCCCGCGCTGTTTATACCTGCCGCCAGTTGGGCGTAGAGGCGATCGGCTTAGGAACGCCGGATTGGGGCAAATTCCCCCAAAATAGCATGATTCGGTACAGTTTCCGCGAATTTCTGGCAGTCCTCAAAGCGCTTTGGGAAGTGCGCGTTACCCGTCCAGAACCGACTTTTTTGGGGTCGTTTGAAGGAATTAAAGAAAAATTATGAGTGCTCTGTTGAAGACTTTAGTCCTTGCTTTAAGGAGTAAAGTCTTCACTAAAAATGGGTTTTCTTACAACTAACCGGACATCATGTAAGTCCGGGAGTTGTAAGTTTTGAGTTAAACAAAAGTCCCGACACAACTCACAAATCATAACTCGCCCATTGCGGTAGCGATCCATAACTTACTCGCGTTTGGAAAGCCCAGCCAGCGACCAAGTTAAGCTCACCATCATTAACCGGGCTAGAGCCTTCAAACGGTCTCGATCGTTCTTTTGAACCGCTTGAGACAGAGTTTCAGACTTAACATTTATCGACAATTCTTCAGCGGTTTCTGCTGGTTTTTTCCACTGAGGTTGTTCAGAAGATGTCTCAAGGCTGACTTGTGGCTGCTGATTTTTGTCTTCGGTCATTTTCTGAGTCACCTCCTTGAGTTATTGCATACATAACCCCTATTACAAATGTAAACTATTTGTATCCGGGATTTAGCGAGTCAACTTTTCCTTACCCGACAATCCTAGTTACCAATGGACTTCAAAGTTTTGAGTTCTGTTGTGAGCTATGTTGAATAGCACTTACGAACTTTCCCTCAGAAACCCGCTTTCTTTACGTAAGTCCTGTTGAATTCAAAACTCCAAACTCACGCACTAATGTCGGTGATGGACATAACTGAATTGTTATCTTTACTTAACAGTAATATTTCCGAGACTTTGATATTGTTAAAGCTTAACGATTAATTGTGCTCGGATTTATCTCAATCTGAAAGCAAGCGTCTGGAAAATATTAAGAAACTGAAGGTGTAGAGCCGATGGCAATTTATGTTGATACTGCAATTGTAGCGGAAGCGGCACGGGCGAGCAAGTTCGGATGGATAGCGGGCATTACTACTAATCCGACACTTTTGGCAAAAAGCGAGTTATCTCCTGAGGTGACGCTCAAACAACTGGCACAACTGATTTCTGGGGAAGTGTACTATCAGCTAATGGCATCTGATTTTGATGGCATGGTAGCAGAAGGAAAAGCTGCTTTTCAATTAATTGGACAGCAAACAGTTTTGAAAGTTCCAGCAACGGCGGCGGGTTTCCAAGCAGTCGCGCATTTGTCACCGGAAATTCCTTGCGCGGTGACGGCGATATACAGCGCATCACAAGCGGTTGTCTCAGCAGAAGCGGGTGCTAAATATGCGATCGCCTACGTGAATCGCGCTACCCGACTCCTCGGAGACGGTTTTGCCTTAGTGCGAGATATGGCGAATGTGTTGCAGACAACTAATACTGAGATTTTGGCAGCTAGCATTAAATCGCCGGAAGAAGCGGTCAAGACTTTATTAGCTGGCGCCCATCATTTGACATTGCCTTTTGACGTGTTGCAAGCGATGGCTGTTCACGAGTTGTCTCAGCAAACTATGGAGGAATTTGCCAAAAACGGGCGGGGGATTTTGGGATAATACCAAATTTATTTGCATAACGTCTTGATTATGTGAAAATTGAAAATTGCGAATTGGTAATGGGTAATTGGTATGGGTTTTGAATAACTCATATCAAATAGGGTAACATCCGAATGATACCGAGCTTGCGGGCGTCCGGCTCTTGATGAGAACTCGCGAGCAGGACGCTAGATTGCAGGGTATAATTCCGAGTCAGCGTATTTGATAGGACTGATGAGTGATGACTGCTGACTAAGGACTATTGATACCAGTCAAAAAAAAGAAAGCCAGTGTAAGCCCGTGCTTCAAACCCATACAAAATAAGCCATTACCACTTCTTTAATCAAAAATCTCAAATCAAAAATCAAAAATAGTATGACTATGGCATTCGCCAAATCTTAATAGTGCGATCGGGACTGCCACTCACAAAAGTCTTGCTATCTCTGGCAATAGCAACAGAACTCACAAACTGGCTGTGACCAGAAAGAGTGTTTCTTTCTTTTCCCGTCTTCAAATCCCAAACTATAATATCTCCGCCCCCGCCGATCAAAGTGCGGCTGTCCGGGCTAAAGGCGATCGTCCTCACCCAGCTCGAATGCCCTTTAAAAGTGCGGGTGCGCTTCCCGTCTTGCACGTTCGACAAACGGATCGTATTGTCGGTGCTAGCACTAGCCACACTTTGCCCGTTCGGGCTAAAAGCCACAGCATTAACCGGGCCCCCGTGACCTGTGATAATTCTTCTAACTTCTCCGGTGCCGAGATTCCACAAACGCAGAGTCTTGTCATCGCTGCCGCTAGCGAGAGTTTTACCGTCCCCGCTCAAAGCGATCGCGTTTACTCCTCCGGCGTGGCCGCTCAAAGTCCGCAACCTGCTGCCGGTGCTGACATTCCACAAGCGAATAGTTTTGTCATTGCTGCCGCTAGCGAGAGTTTTACCGTCCCTGCTAAAAGCGATCGCGTTAACGACGGCTTTGTGAGCGGGAATCGTCCGCATCCGCCGCCCCGTCTTCAAATCCCAGAGAATCACATTATTGTCGCCGCCGCCGCTGGCCAAAATCGAGCTGTCCGGGCTCACCGCCACCGTCTTGACCGATTTTTTAGAATGCACCGAATTGAGAGTCCGCACCAGGCGTCCCGTCCTCACATTCCAAATTCTAATCGTCCCAAAGCTTGCGCTGACCAAAGTTTGACCGTCAGGCGACAGGGCGATCGCATTTACACTGCCGACATTATCCAAACTTCTTTGCAAAAACTGACTGCTAGGCAAACTAGAAAGCAGCCACACCGGGTTGGCAGGAAACACCCCGTAACGCAGCGAACCGTAAATTTGAGACGCACCAATACCCAGCATCAAAACAGCCGTGCCGGCCAGCAACTTATTTTTCCAATCAAAAACCTTTTCGGCGGGCTTCTTCAAGACCGAATTCAGAGGTCTGAGGCGGTTCATGGAATTCTGCTTCGTCGCCCCAGACGCCCCGGAAGTTGCGCGAAGTTTAGTTTGCCCCGTCGCCGGCAACTGAGTCGGCAACTGACTTTCCGCACCGTCGAGTTTAATTTCCTCCAAGCACTGCAATACCATCTGCGGACTTTGAGGTCGATTTCCCGGAAAAGGCGCCATCAGGTAATCGATCACATTAGCCACGGGGTCGGAAACCTGAGGAGCTCCTTTGCGCCACATTAATCTGCCCGTGCGCGGGTTTTCTGGAAACGCAGTCGGCGGCTTCCCAGTCAGCAAATAAACAAAAGTGCGACCCAGAGCAAAAAAATCCGACTGCGGAACAGCCTTGCCATTAGTTTGTTCCGGCGGCGTGTAGCCCGGGGAAACAATACCAGTCACATTTTGCCCCTGGCCCACCTTAGCGAAATAAGTCGCCGACACTTCCCGAGCAGTCCCGAAGTCAATCAGCACTAACTGCCCGTTCGGCTTGCACATAATATTGTGCGGCTTAATATCCCGATGGAAATAGTTGAGGCGGTGAACTTGGTCTAAAATTTCCGACAGTTGTTTGAGCCAGTTTACAGCTTGTTCTTGACTGATCGGGCGGCCCCGATGTTTCAGCCAGTCTTGCAAATTGGCCCCAGCAATTTTCTCCATCACCAGACAGTGAAAAGACTCTGTGCTGTGAGCTGGCGTAAATATAAAATAACCGTCGCGATCGACTTTGGGAATACCTGGATGTCTTAGCCTGACCAATACGTCGGCTTCTTGCTTAAAAAGTTCTACAGCTTTGGGATGTTCTTTGAGTAAGACTTTGAGCACTCTTCGAGCGCCGTTGTCGTCCACTTCAAATGTTCTGCCAAAGCCGCCGCCTCCGAGAGGTGCGACTAGCCGATATCGACCTTGCAACAAAAGTTCTGACCCGCAGTGGATACACGCGGATTTGCCAGAGTTGGCTGGATCGGAGGGATTCGGGCATTTGGGATTGAGGCAATAACTCACAGAAGCCACATAACCCTGATTGAGGTTGCTCTATCAAGTTTTACTTTGACACTGCTATACAAAACTTGGCTAAGCTTTATTTTTGCTTCACCATTCAACTAGAAGTATTTTCTAGAGGGTCTGATTCCTGCTTCTGCCAAGGGAGTCGGCTCTTACTTGTCCGCAGGCGTAAATTCGGGTGGAGCAGCACCCTATTTTTCAAATGAGTACAACTATTTATTGTGGAAGCTTTTAGCCATTGTTTAACCATTATTTTCAACCAATTTAACGAATCGTGGCATCCCGTTCGACCTTTTTATAGGCTGGTCAGTTTTAAATCGACCCTCGTTTACTCTCCCAGAAAATTTTTGCTGCAGATTTTCGGCATTATGAGAATGTTACACATAACTGCGTCTCTGTCAATATGCTGGCCATAATTCGCTATGAGCAAGTTTAATAAAGTATTAAGCGATTAGATTAACCTCTGTGCACTCTTGGTGACTGAGATTTTTGGTTCAGCTTGCGTCACTTGCTTGCGACTGGATTACTCCAGCCAAAGTAGAGGTGTCTTTTCTAAGAGCGTTAATTCCGGTAGGGCATACCGTATTTGAGTAGTCCTCTTTATCTAGTTCGGTTTTTGTTCAAATACGAGTTTTCCTAGACGGCAACACCGTGTTTGTGTGACTACGTACTCAACAACCTACTTAAGTTTTTACGTTGTCTAGTTATACTCAATTTTAAACTTATGACGATCGTAGCACACCTAGTACAAGACTCATGAGCATTCTTGATTGAAATCTTGCAGCGTCCCTGAAGTCAAGCGAGGCTTTAGTCTCGCTTGACTTCAGCATCCCGTCTTTTTCTCTAACCTGTGGCACTGCGATCTCGCGATCGGGTTGAGGCCAAAGGTTTTGTTGTTTGTCACAGCCGATCGAGGTCACAAATCCCTGATGACAGCACATAATGTACAAACAGACCAGAACTAATCACGAGAGAGCAGCTACATTTCAATTGTACGATCGCAACAACCACTCTCGAAAAAAGAAGTGAGAGTGGGAGAGTGGGAGAGTAGGGGAGTGGGAGAGTGGGAAAACCCGCCTTCTGCCGAATGCCTTCTTTCCTCTTCCCTCTTCGTTCCCCATAAGAAAGCCTGTTAAACAAGTCCCTCAATTACTGGATGGAAGTAGAACGCCAGCGCCAAAACCGTATAAGCTGCCAACAGCAAAGTACCTTCTAGCCAGTTAGAGTTGCCGTCAGAACTGATAGAATTGGCGATCAGCACCGACACCGCAACCGCCACAAGTTCAAACGGGTTGAAATTCAAGTCCATCGGTTTGCCCAAGACAAAACCTGCCAAAACCAACACCGGGGCAACAAACAAAGCAATTTGCAAACTCGAACCCACGGCCACAGAAACCGACAAATCCATTTTATTTTTCATCGCCACCGTCACCGCTGTTGTATGTTCGGCCGCATTGCCAATAATCGGCACTAAAATCACCCCGGTAAACAGCGATGTCAGCCCCAAACGCGCCGTCGCTTCTTCCAGAGTACCCACCAACAGTTCCGACTCGACAGCTACCATCAGGGTACAGGCCAACAGGACCGAAATCCACAGCGGCAGATTGACTTTGTGGTCAGGGCTGTCTGGTGCTAAGTTACTTTCGGCTAATTCTTCAAGCATTTCTATTTCGGCCACCCCTGCATCGTACAGATAACTGTGGGTTTTCATGGAAAACAGCAGCGTCAGCACGTAGACGACAATCAGCACTACAGCAACAGCGCTAGAGAGGTTCTGCATAGTTGCCGGAGGGATGCCAATAGAGGTGGCATTAACTGCAGTTGGCACCAAAATGGCAATCACGGCTAAGTTCATCGCTGAAGCATTTAACCGGGCGACTGTCGGCTGAAAATCTTGTTCTTTGTAGCGCAATCCGCCCAGCAGCATCGCCAATCCCATCACCAGCAGCAGGTTGCTCATAATTGAACCGGTGATGCTGGCCTTGACAACATCTATTAGCCCGGCGTTGAGGGCGACGATGCCGATAATCAGTTCCGTGGCATTTCCGAAGGTAGCGTTCAGCAAACCCCCCAAGTTGGCACCTAGGACGACGGCGATTTCTTCGGTGGCCGTCCCCATCCACGCGGCTAGGGGGATGATGGCTAAAGCCGAGGTGATGAAGATTGTGGAGGATTCCCAGCCGAGAAAGTGTCCGGCGATGGAAACTGGGATGAATAACAGCAGGCTGGAAATAATTGTATTTGTGTTTAGCATTTAGATTCTCAAAAGCTGCCAACCGTCAATCATAACCTGCGGGAAAATTTAAAAAATGGGTTGGGTTAGGGAATTGGGGGTGTTTCAAAGCTGGGGGGCGATCGCCCCCCAGCGTGGGATCGCTATTTGTTACGGACTGTGTGAGGTCAACGCCTGGTTAAAAATTCACTTTAAAACCACCCTATAGAATCCCGATGCTCCACAAACAAAGTCCGCCTCCGCCGACTAAGGAATGAAAAATTAATAATTTGATTAATTCGTGAGTTGAGGTACCGCTCGATAATTCCATTTGGGTAAATATTCATCAAAAACAATTTTCAGATTTTTTTTAAAATCATCAGTCACCTTTCGACCAATTTCATAGATTTTATCTACCACATTTACAACTACAGATAGACCCTGGTTAGTGTGAGTTTTTTCCATGAGACTTTTGACTAAATTTAGACTTGTAAAAATCACTCCTTGACAGGCTCTGGTTATATGAGGGAAGAGTCGATGTTCAATGGGATTGTATTTAGATGTATACGGAGGGTAATGAGCTCTTCCGATCTCAATTCCAATTTCATCTACTAACTTTTGTAAATCTTGCTTAAAGATATAATGATTAGCATTATTGCTACCGCCACCATCACACTTAGCTAAAATCGAATTGGCATGAGGATAGGCGGCTTTTCCATAATTATTCCACCAGTGTTTGATAGATTCACAAGCAAATTCACTGGTATCCTTACTGTTACCTAATGTTACATAACCTCGATTTTTTTGGCAAAGGTACTTTGGGAGTATGTCACTTTTGTAGTGAGTAATTATACTCAGGCAGCTTGTCTCTGATTTCCAATTAACCCGTTCAAGTAAGCACAACGATGAGCTAATACTTGTCCCACATGTTCTGA
>NZ_JAUBSF010000161.1:0-6353 GCF_036704615.1 Microcoleus sp. K4-B3 | reverse complement strand
GATTGTGTCATTTATAAAATTATCCTATGTATTCAATTACTGTAATTAAACTTCACTACATATTTATTACTACCAAGTCTTGACTCTTCCGGCTTTTGTACCGCTAGCTGAGCAGATAAAAAAAAGCCGATATGTGGTGTCACATGAGTCAAAACTTGGTCTCTGACTGCAAGTTCAATATCTTCTAATGTCTTCAAGGAATCAGGATTACAATCATCATAAAGGATGGCAGAAATAGCATCTAGATGTGTTTTAATTTCCTGTTGTTGTTCAGGTGTCATGATTATATATCAAGTGGGAAGAGATGATAATTATTCCCTATTATACTGATGCTCGGCAAAAAAGTCATGGTGGGGTTCCCAGTATTTATACTCACCGCAAAAGTGACACGCTCCCCTCTTGATTTCTGTGGTGAGGAAATTTACATCGGCAAATTTGCCCTCGTCTGTGATTTCTTCTTCAAAGTCCAGGAGCGGTTGATATTCCGCTCCCGGTAGCTCTGCCCACCCGTCTAGAAAGTCTGAATTTAGAGTGAGTTGCATGGTTGTTAAAATTCGGATTGGTTGCTGATAACTTCGACTTGAGATAGCGAGGCATCTTGTGGTAAAAATTGCTTGTCAAATGTCAGCCTAGGCGCTACAGGATCGATTCCCAGCCTCTGTAAAAAAAACTTCAAGCTTTCGTAATGTTGGGTGGCTTTCTCAATATCTTTGATAAGTCCTTTCAGTGTGAAAACTTTTTTTTCTATTTCGAGTTCTAGTGCGTGCGCCTCTTCCGCTAAACGGTTTTGAGCGTCGAGTTCCGAGAGTAAACCGTCAATCTCAAGTTTTAAAGACTGATAGCCCTCCGAAAGATTATCTACGTCGCTGCTAACTTCGATTTTTCCGTCTCTGTCGAGGTTTTCCCATTTGTTTTTTTTGTAAACGGGAACGGAGATTTTTAGAAAAGTCATTGATTTGTACCTATTTGTTGATGGTTTAGTAAATCGCCAGTCACATGACAGTGACATAACGAGGGGGAGGAAGCGATCGCCCGGTTCGAGTGGCGATCGCGTAAATCTGATTAAGAAGGGTAAAAAAGTCAATGTTGTACGCAACAAATGATTTCTACATGGCATCACCCCCCTGGAGGCGATCGGGCTGGCTGGGTGCTGCGGCCAGCGGCGATGCAACGGTTATGTAACTGAGGTACGAACGATATGTGTTTAACCCCTATTTGGTATGCGTTTGGTATGTGATTGATTTGTGATCGAGTTGTGGTTAAGTTGCGGTCGAGTTGCGTTTGATGTAGGCTGACTTGGGCTGACTTGCGGTTGACTTGCCCCCGGGGGAAATTTGGGCGGCACCGGCCCCGGCAAGCGGGCAAAAATCCCCGTGTCGGGCGGTTCATCGGAGTCGTTTTGCCGATCGCACCAAGCGTCAAAAGTCGGGATAGAAAAGTTGCAAGTACTGGAACTTTCAATCGCCGGTGAGAGTTCCATCACTTCGGACGGTTCCGGTTCGTACCAGTCATCGGGGCACGGGGCCCACTCGCAAAAGGAATCGAGGGAGATTTCCAGCGGTTCGGGGTGTTCTGCGTCCCAAAGTGCGATCGCCCTTTTGAAGTCTTCGAGCAATTCAAAATCATCGGGGTCTGGCGGCTCGTCGTCTGTTTCCGGTTCGAGCAAATTCAGTTGCCCGGTGACTTCTGCTTTGTAGTGAACTTCGCCGAAGTAGGGGGGGTAGGTTACTAGAAACCTAGGCGAGAAGGTAATCCCCGGCAGTGACTGGGAACAATCCGCTTCGACATCGAGGGATTTTTTGGCCGCTGGTGCGATCGCACTTTGACTGACTTTTGACTGACTTTCGACTCGCCCTTTGCCGTCGCCTCGGTTGGGAGGTTGTTCGTCGTTGAAGATGGCGGTCAATTCATCTGGGCGATCGAGTAGAGCTCGCCCTTTATCTCCTTCACTATTCCCTGCCACCGCCAAAACTCGATCGCCCTTTTGACTTCCCAGTGCTTCAGCTTCATCGCTGCTGCTATCTCCATCTGGTTGGGCGGTCGGAGGGCGTGAGTTATGTAAGTCAGCACTTGCAGGTCTAGATTCGACATCGCTGATAGTTGCATTAATTTCCGTTTGGGCGATCGGCCCCGCGGTCGGTTTCGGGTAGACGATGCGGCCGAATTTGGATTCGATCGGCTCCTGAACCAGTTCGACACCGGGGGGATTTTGTAAAAGCTCCTGAAGGCGATCGGGAAAATTCCTCTTTACTACATCAATAAACCCTGGTGTATCTGGCCGATTCGACCGAGGCACCAAACAAACTTCTGATGGATCGAGAAAACCAATTCTGGCAGAAAGGATAAGTTTTGGATTTTCGTGAGGATTATCAATCATTAAAGCGCCATTGAAAGTATTAACGCGAAGCACTTGGAAAATCTCGCCGCGCTTAACACCAGTAGCAAGTCTGGGCTTTCGGGTTACTTTTACCCAATCACCAAGTTTTATTGGCTCCTGGGCTTGAACTTCGATCGCCTCTTTAACCTGTTCGACTTGGGCCGGGGGAACTTTCAGCAGTTGCAGCAGCGGGAGGGTGGCATCGGCGATGGCATCAATCCAGTTTTGGCGGCACCGCTTATCGCCCTCCGGGAGCACGTTGAGCTGCCAGCCAATTTCCTTCAATTCCTTTAAATTCTTGCTCTGTAAGGCTTCCAGTGTGTACATAAAGGGAAAGGGTGGGAGTTGCCCACCCGCCAATACTAGGGGTATGCTGTGGAATCTTGTCTCATGACAGACTTTGGTCTATCATAGAGTCTATGATGAGAAATTGTCAATATCTCATCATAGACTTTGTTAATCTCTTAAGAGTGATGTTATGAATCAAAAACATGGTCAAGGTCAAGAAGGCGAAACAGTTGGAGTACGGGGAAGTGAAGGTCACGAAAGCTTTCGGGCTTACACCTACGGGAGCGAAACTCTTTCGGGAGCTAGCGCAAGGGTTGGGGGTCAGTCCCTCACAATTGATCGAGAAGATAGCAAGGAGGGAACTGGAAGTTTCGACCCCTTTGGGGGAGTTATCGACCAGCTAATAGACGATGCTAGAAAGCAGTGGGTCAAGAGTCAGGAATGCATCGTCTGGTATCGTTCAGAGGCTGAAGAGTACAAGCAAAAGCTCGACAACTTAATCAAGCTCAAGGAGTTACAGCAGCAGCAACAGCAAGAGATGCGGCGGCAGCAAGAGACACAGCACCAGCAACAAACAGAGTCATCCAACGATAGCAACGGCGGGGAAAACCTCGCAGAATAATCGCAACAGAAGCCAGCATCCCTTGTGGGGCGCTGGTTTTGCGTTAGTAATTAGTAATTATACCAGTTTCATAAAATAGTGCTACAGTTAATAGATGCACTATTTGTAAATGAACACTGAAATATAAGGAGGAAAAATGTCAGGAGTCGTTAAGATTGAGATTCAGGAAACAGCAGAAGAACTGAAAGCTCTTCTGGCTCAACAGAAAGATGCTGTGTGCCACGAAAAACTGCAAGCTCTGTATTGGCTCAAAACCAAAATGGCAGATAGCGTATTGTCTGTTGCGGTGCGGCGCCGGTAAACATCGTACCACAATTCAAAGATGGTTGTCTAGTTATCGTTCGGGAGGCATCGCAGAATTGTTATATCAAAAACCCCGATCGGGAAGACCAAGAATTATGACAGCAGAAACTGTAGATAGATTATCAAAAGAATTGCTCGACCCCGAAGGATTCAGTAGTTACAAAGAAGTACATCAATGGCTGACAACCTGCTGCGAAGTTCCTGTGGCATATGGGACAGTACATCAATGGACTTGCATATCGTCTCAAAGGAAAATTACGCATTGCCACGAAGGCGTGAGTGAAAAACAGAAAGCAGGGGCAGTAGAAGAATTTAAAAAAAACTCCCAGTTCTCATCAAAGCCAGTCTGACACAAAGTAAGAGCTTTTTAAAACAGTGGAAAAAACTGCGCTATTGGAGTCAAGATGAAAGCCGGATGGGTTTGCATACAGTTCAAAGAAGAAAGTTAACTGGTTGCGGAGTAAAACCGCAAGTCCAAGTGCTATGGGACTTTACTTATTTGTGGCTTTATGGCGCAGTAGAACCGCTAACTGGATCAAGCTTTTTTTATGAATTTACTCACTTAGACACAGTTGGCTTTGAGAAATTTTTAGAGCTATTTGCCAGTGAGTATCCGGAGGATTTACATATAATTCAACTAGATAATGGAGGATTTCATAACTCTTTAAATCTTAGCATACCAGAAAATGTTATTTTACTGTTTCAACCCGCATACAGTCCGGAAGTAAACCCAATAGAAAGACTGTGGGGATATATAAAAGAACAATTGAAATGGTTGAGATTTGACCAAATAGAAGAGTTGAGAGTGGCGGTGAAAAAAGAGTTAAATAAGTTGACGTTGGAAGTTATTACTTCTTTGACGGGATGGAAATTTATTTTAGAGGCTCTATATGTAGCAGAACTTTAGGAAATTGGTATAAGTTATTAGTCGCCAGGAGCGATCGCACTTATGAACAAAGCAGAACTTGTGGAGTTGGCCGCCACCAAAGCCGACACTACCCAGAAAGCAGCCAATGCACTGTTAAACGCCCTGATAGATTCCATCACTCAGGCAGTCGCCGACGGCGAGAAAGTAACGCTAGTAGGTTTTGGTTCGTTTGAACCGAGGGAGCGGAAAGCCCGCGACGGTCGCAATCCCAAGACCGGGGAACAGATGACGATACCTGCTACCACGGTGCCGGCTTTCTCGGCAGGCAAGCAATTCAAAGATGCTGTGAGCGGCCGAACCGCGTAGACAATTTGCCGATCGGTCGCTGTTGGGCGATCGGCTACTACTAGACAATCACTAGACAACCAATGACCAAGTATCCCAACCTGAAGAAATACGCCGACGAAGTGAACGCGATGCAGGACTTGCCGCCAGCTTCGATCGAACTTCCGCCCATCGCAGCGATCGCCATCATCAGCCACATCCAACTGGCAACCCGTCACCCAGCGATTGCCGACGATACGTTTACCAAAATTGCGATCGAAACGGCTCACCAGTTGCAACAACTGTTCAATCCAGATTCTGAAACTTACAAAGTGCTAGAACTCGGCTGGAATCCGACGGAGGACATCCTGCCTGCTGAGGACTTCTGCTACGAACCCTGCGAGAAATTTCATCAGAACCTCGGCTGTCGCTGCACCGGTTACAAGGTCGCGGAAGTTGTAGCGGGCAACGATGAAAGTCTCCCGCCCGAAGTCTTAGCAGCGACCGCGGCGACGATGGAACAATTCACGCGAGCTCTTGAGAGCGAAGGTTTTGAAGTGATTGAGGACTATGCTGGCGAGGACATTATGGACAGATACATCGACCCCGAAGAATTCAACAATATCGAACCCAGCGGATATTTCTAAAATTCTGGCGACCAGGCAGCGCAAACAATTTGCCGATCGGTCGCTTTCGGGCGATCGGCTTTCATAAGGCGCAAACAACGTGTAGACAGTGTGTAAACAAAGGAGAATCTGTGGACAATGACGACACCCCTATAACTTTTATTTCTGAAATAATTACTGTTTTAGAAAGGCAATCGGAACTTATAGAAGAGCAACAAAAAGAAATAGATGATGTTCGCAAAAAAACATTAAGCCTAGTTGAAAAAGTAAAACTTTTAGAGAAAGACAATACCGTAGACCCCGCCAACGAAGGTATCGTACTTTCACTAATCTCGCGACTGAAGGCTGTTTCGGACAAACTAGGCAGCAATCTTTCTGAGTAATCTAGCGGAGGGCGATCGGCTACCGCTAGACAACCACTAGACAACCAATGTAGAGGAATCAATGTTGACAAAAGAAGAAGCAGTAGCTCTATTGGGAGGATCTAGGAAAGAACTCGCGGACTCTCCCCAAACCCCAGAGGAAATATTACAGGCAATGACGATAGTGGCAAACAACTACTATCGTGAAGCGATCGCAACCAACTGTCACACGTTTATTGAATTCACCGGCCTGATGAACGAGTACATCAAAATCTGCGAGAGAAACCTCAAGCAGCGGGGAGTCGATTTTACTAAAACTAGCGTTCACTGTCCCGGTGAGCCAAAGCTGCAGATAGAGGTCTGGGAATTAGATTATATCAATGACAAGCTCCGCTGCATATTTCCAAATTTGAAACTTGTGGAAGTAGAAGACACTTTGGAATGCCAAACAGATGGAGCTTACAACACAGATGGTTAGCGCTCAACTTTCACTTTTTGACACCGCCGCGGCTGAATCGGGAAGTTTTTACAAACCGGGCGATTGGGTAAAAATCCGCAAAGTACCTTCGATCGCGAAACACGT
>NZ_JAUBSF010000160.1:0-6394 GCF_036704615.1 Microcoleus sp. K4-B3 | reverse complement strand
ATAAGTTAATAGTTGGGATTAAATCCAGTAAAGCAAAACTTTCCATTATATCATAAAATTATTTTGCAAGAGGTCTATTAATGGAAGGATCGTCCAAAAACCAATGCCACCAGGAGAACATAGTGCACTTCAGACTGAATTGTCTCCCGCCATTAACTCGGTTGTGAGGTCAAAAAAGATTGCACGAGCTTTCTCAGAACTCCGCTGCACTTTTGGTGAACGATCGATTATACCGGATGTTTCCGTATTCTTATGGAGCAGAATTCCTCGCAAGGAAAATGGTGAAGTGGCTAATATTTTCTCAATTGCCCCAGATTGGACGATCGAAATTCTTTCGCCTGACCAAAGCCAAACTAAGGTAACAAAAAATATTCTGCATTGCTTGAAGCACGGAACGCAGATGGGTTGGCTGATTGACCCATCTGAGCAATGTGTATTTGTTTACTTAGTCGATCGACCAACAGCGTTTTATGACGAACCGGATGTACTGTTACCAGTGCCAGAATTTGCAAGAGAATTCAATCTTAGAGTAGAAGGTTTATTTAGTTGGCTGCTTGATTAATGACAAATAAAGTTGACTTTTTAGACGCCATTTTTTTACACAAAAAGTGCAGAAATAAATTTATTTTCACGGTCGATTATCGTGAAATTTTTCAAATTTAGTTAACAAGCCTAATAACTTTCGATCGCGCGCTGCTGCAAAGCGGCTACACTTGCAGGCGCGGGAACTTTGCTTTGAGCATCCGCAGTTAGCAGAAAGGTTGCACTTACAGGCGGCGACGCGATTTTGAACTCAGGGCGATCGGGCAACGAGCGATAATCGATCGTGAATATGTGATGCCGTTAGCATTCCGGGTGATGGATTCAAGTTATATTAAGCTTGTCCCCCGACAATCCGTGCGGAGGATATCACCTTAATTATGTTAACAGGTAATAGTTAACCGTTAAGTGATTTACCTCATTTTTCAGTTGATAAAACCTCAATATTATGACTACTCAAACCACTTCTCCACTCCTACTCAGTTCCTTCAAACTCGGAGATTTACCCTTAAAAAACCGGGTAGTCATGGCACCCCTGACGCGCTCCAGAGCCGGTGAAGCGCGGATGCCCAACGCTTTGATGGCAGAGTATTACACTCAGCGAGCCGGAGCTGGTTTAATCATTACAGAAGCCACAGTGATTTCTACTCAAGCTAATGGTTGGCTCAATACGCCCGGTATTTATTCAGACGAGCAAGGCGAAGCTTGGAAACAAGTTGTGACTGCGGTTCATGCCCGCGAAACGCCGATTTTCATGCAGCTTTGGCACTGCGGGCGGGCTTCCCACAGCAATTTTCATGAAAACAATCAATTACCAGTTGCAGCGTCTGCCATCAAAATAAACGGAGAAGGCATTCATACCCCTCTAGGCAAACAACCCTACGAAACTCCCCGCGCTCTAGAAACCGATGAAATTTCCCTGGTTGTAGAAGATTATCGCAAGGCGGCGGAACGGGCAAAAATGGCAGGTTTTGACGGTGTAGAAATTCACGCGGCCAACGGCTATCTCATTGACACGTTCCTGCAAACCAAAACCAATCACCGCACTGATTCCTATGGAGGCACAGTTGAAAATCGTTACCGTTTTCTTAAGGAAATTGTGGAGGCGATTATCACAGTATTTCCGGCCAACAGAGTAGGAGTTAGGCTGTCTCCAAATGGTGTTTTCAATGACATGGGTTCTCCAGAATATCGAGAAGATTTTCTGTATTTCGCGGAGCAGTTAAATGCCTATGATTTAGCGTACCTTCACTTGGTGGACGGTCTGGCTTTTGGCTTTCACGAATTGGGAACGCCGATGATGATAGGAGAGTTTCGCGATGTGTTTGCAGGGCCGCTGGTCGGCAACTGCGGATATACTCAAGAACAGGCTGAAACGGCCCTGAGCAGCAAAGTTGCGGATTTAATTGCTTTTGGTCGAGATTTTATCAGCAATCCCGATTTGGTAGAGCGTTTTACTAATGGTTGGCCGCTCAATCCGCCGGCTGAAGTGGGCGTCTGGTATTCTTTTGGGCCTGAAGGTTATATCGATTTCCCTAGATATCAGGAATCGGCCGCTATTTCTTAGTGGAGTTGGTTGGTTGGCTGGGGCGGGTTTATCAATACCGAGTATGTGAATCATAGATAATGGTGAACTCGCCCCAACAGGATTTATGGTTAATTCACAAAAGTAGGAGTGGGAGTTGGAGCGATATTTAATTTTCATCGCCGGTTGAGATCGAGAACGTTTCCCCATATCCTAAGAACCATAGGGTACTTCAAAAAATTAGAGCTGCTAGCTCAGCGTTTGAGTGCCTGAAAATAATCAATAGCGGAAGCGCTTTTAACAAGATGGCACAAAATCATAAATCAACGGTTATCATCACCGGCGCTTCCTCCGGCGTCGGTTTGTACGGCGCGAAAGCTCTCGCAGACAAGGGATGGCACGTAGTCATGGCCTGTCGGGACGTGCGGAAAGCCGGAGATGCCGCCCAAGAGTTGGGCATACCTGAAGGCAGTTTCTCCATCATGCAGATTGACTTGGGCGATTTGGAAAGCGTGCGTAGGTTTGCTCGCGCATTTAAGGCCAGCGGCAGGCCTCTGGACGCTTTGGTGTGCAACGCCGCCATTTATATGCCTTTGATTAAGGAACCGCTGCGGAGCCCGGAGGGTTACGAGTTGACGATGACTACCAATCACCTGGGTCATTTCCTGCTGTGCAACCTGATGATGGAAAATATGAAGCCTTCCTATTATTCCGATGCCAGAATCGTGATTTTGGGAACTGTGACTCACAATCCAGACGAGTTGGGCGGGAAGATTCCGCCGCGCCCGGATTTGGGCAAGTTTGAGGGTTTTGAAGCGGGTTTCAAAGACCCGATTTCGATGGTTGATGGCAAGAAGTTTGAACCGGTCAAGGCTTACAAAGATAGCAAAGTTTGCAACGTGCTGACGATGCGGGAGTTGCACCGCCGCTTTCACGAATCCACGGGGATTACTTTCACTTCGCTGTATCCGGGATGCGTTGCGGATACGCCACTGTTCCGCAATCACTATCCCCTATTTCAGAAGCTGTTTCCGCTGTTTCAGAAGAATATCACGGGGGGTTACGTGTCGCAGGAGTTGGCGGGCGAAAGGCTGGCGATTGTGGTTGCCGATCCAGAATACAAGCAATCTGGGGCTTATTGGAGTTGGGGAAATCGCCAGAAAAAAGATGGTAAGTCTTTTGTGCAGAAGGTTTCTCCCCAGGCCCGCGATGATGAAAAAGGCGAGCGGATGTGGGAGTTGAGCGCTAAGTTGGTGGGATTGGCTGACGGGGCTCAAATTGGTGCTGCAACTGGTGCGGGCCGCTCTGCATAATTCATAGTTAGAAACCCCTTGTATAAGACTAGGCTGTTGAAACCGCGTCTGGGCACAGGAGGTCTGCCGCCGACGCGGACTCAAGAATAAAGGGGGTATTAAAGTCGGATTTGGTATGATACACCAAAATCAAAGAAACCGGGTTTTTTAGTGGATCTGCGGGCTGTAACTCACATCTTGCACTATTCTTAAGAACAAGCAAGATGCCTGTTCCACAAGAAAATTTATCTCTTGTGGAACAGGCATCTTGCCTGTTCATAAAAAGATTATTGAGAATGGTGCAAGATCTCAGTTGTAGCGCGTCTTTTCGGACACAACCCGGTTTCTGGTTTACCCTGGCGTGCAGGGCTATTCTGGTTGCTGCATTAGCATGAAAGCGTAGGTTTTGCAACAAAAAAATTTTGGTTTTTTTTACCGTTTACGATCGACTTACACGAGATTTTTTCGGATAAAAACCCGGTTGATGCGTAAGAGTTGGGAAAGGAACAAGGGTTGATCGACCTTTTGCTTTTTAGCGCCTGCGAAACTCTTTGCGGCGACGGCTGTTTCCTTTTTTGCTGTTAAGATTGATTTTTACTTGAGGGTGCTCACTTCCTGAAAATATTTTCCCCCACTTAAGCGAGATAATAATTAGATCCTATGGCTTGTCGCTCACAAAAACTATTTTTACTCGCTGGAATTTTTGGGTTAGTTTGGCTGGGAAAACCAGCGAAAACATCCGCTAGCACAGTTGAAATTTTGACTTCAAATGTTAAGGATTTGGCAGCAGTCAGCAGCGGAGGCGATCGAGCTTTCCTTCCCGATACTAATCTTGACAAACGCGAAGACTTGCTCGTAAAAGAGGAGGAAACGCAGTTACCCACAGAGTCAGAACGATCGGTGGCGGCGGAAACTCTCGACTTACCGCCGTCCGCGGCAAATTCAGTCGATGTGACATCTTACACCATTCTCAAGAACAGGCAAGATGCCTGTTCCACAACGAGTGAGTTTGATTGTGGGGTGGGCATCCTGCCCGCCGGTAAAAGGCTTATTGACAATGGTGCAACTTCTCAGCCCGATCGCACTTTCAGCACCAAAACTCAAGAAACCGAGCTTTTTAACTCAGATCAAAAACTAGAAGAAAATATTGACCGAGAAAAAATTGATTTGGGTATCGATCGCGACTCGCAACTAAGCCAAGTGCCGAACCCAATTCTGCCCCGAGAACCCGAATTACCAGCTCCTGAGCCGCCGCAACCGCCTGCGCCGTCTCCCCTCCAACCAACGCCGCTAACACCAGTTCCCGGCGATGGTAGGCCGGAGATTCCGGGTACAATTCAGGTCGATCGCTTTGAATTTGAGGGCAACACGGCTTTTAGCGATCGCGAACTCGCAGAAGTTACGCAACAGTTTGCGGGCCGCGAAATCACCTTTGCCGAACTGATCGCAGCCGAAGCAGCCGTCACTCAAAAATATGTAGCCGCAGGATACATCAATTCCGGCGCTGTAATTCCCGCCAACCAAACCTTTCCCAGATCGGGAGGTGTGGTGACAATTCGGATTGTAGAAGGCGGATTAGATGAAATTGTGATTACTGGAAACAGGCGCTTAAATTCAAATTACCTGCGATCGCGCCTTGAACGCGCTACCAGACGGCCCCTCAACCGCGATCGGTTGCTGGAAGCCTTGCAACTGCTGCAACTCGACCCCTTAATTGCCAATATTTCCGCCGAACTCCAAGCCGGAAGCCGCCCGGAAAACAGCCGCTTAGAAGTGCGGGTAAAAGAAGCAGACAGCTTTAGCGCTGAAGTGTTTGCAGACAACAATCGATCGCCCAGCGTAGGCAGTTTTCGGCGCGGTGTTCGCATCAATCAAGCAAATTTGCTCGGTTTGGGCGACGGATTAGAGGTATCTTATGCTAACACCGACGGCAGCAACGAATTCAACGGCAGCTACACAGTCCCCGTCAACGCGCGCAACGGCACGATTGGGTTCGCTGCGGGTACTGCTAGCACCAACATCATTGAGGAACCCTTCGATGCTGCACAAATCGAGGGGAAATCGCGAACCTACGAATTAACTTACCGCCAGCTGATTGTCGAAAAGCCCGATCGCACTTTGGCTTTGGGACTGAGTTTTTCGCGGCAAGAAAGCGACACATTCCTGTCGGGGGAACGATTTGCGCTTTCGGCGGGAGCAAATGAGCGCGGCGAAACGCGGGTTTCGGCTGTGCGGTTTTTTCAAGAATACGTGCAGCGGAGTTCCAGCCAAGTGTTCGCGGCGCGATCGCAGTTTTCCCTCGGTACCGATTTTTTGGGCGCTACTGCGAACGATAGCGGGCCCGACAGCCGCTTTCTGGCGTGGCGCGGACAAGCGCAGTACGTGCGGCTGCTAGCACCAGAAACCTTGCTGATAGTGCGTTATGACATTCAATTAGCCGATCGCCCCCTGCTTTCCCTCGAACAAATCGGGATCGGTGGCGTTCAAAGCGTGCGCGGATACCGCCAAGATTTGCTGTTAACTGATAGCGGTGCGATCGCATCTGCTGAAGTGCGAATTCCGGTTTGGCGTGTCCCGCAAGTCGAAGGTTTGTTGCAAGTCGCTCCGTTTATCGATTTTGGGGTAGGGTGGAACCATTCGGAGGAAAAGCCGAATCCCGACTCGGATAAACTGCTGGGTGCGGGTTTGGGGCTGGTTTGGCAGATGGGCGATCGGTTGAATGTGCGTTTAGACTATGGTATTCCTTTGATAAATGCTCGATCGGGCGATCGAACTTTGCAGGAAAAAGGCGTCTACTTTAGAATCAATTATTTTCCGTTTTAAATTGTAGGTTGGGTTGAGTGCGATCAAAACTAAACACTTTCTACAGTATCTTAGATTCTGCTGTCTTAGACTATAATTAGTGTGAAAATGTTATTCCACTTGCGTTTCAATAATCATATTTAAAGTTTAGCCTGCTTTACTTAGGGCTTGCTGAATAATCGATCGCATATTGCGTCGCGAAAGGTTTCGATAGCGCGAGCGAGAAAAAAGTGCA
>NZ_JAUBSF010000159.1:0-6443 GCF_036704615.1 Microcoleus sp. K4-B3 | reverse complement strand
CCGTGTGCAGTGAAAGTTGCAAGCACGGTTCCGAATGGGAGGGAGAGGATAGTAATATCCTCTCTCGACCCTACCCAGACCCGCTATTACATCAGTTCCTTGAACGAAACCGTCGAACAATTTGCTCAACGCATTCGCAATTACTGGCACGTTGAAAATAAGGTTCATTATGTGCGGGATGTCACACAAGGCGAGGATGCTTCCCGGATTCGCGTCCAGCCACTGCCTAACCTGTTTGCCCTCGCCCGTAATTTGGCCCTCAATCTCTATCGCGAGCAGGGGGAAACTAATATGGCTCAAGCTCAACGTCAGGCGGGATTTGGCCTTGAATTCCTCAAAACCCTATTCAGAATGAAATAGCCCTGGATTGTAGTCGCTGTTTTTTTGGGTGCTGATGGCATCACTCGCGAACACCACTCCTTGTAATGCCATCTGTTTGATGAAGGCAAGCAAAGCAGTGATTTCATTCGTTTTCGACTCGACTTCTTCGGGTTCTAGAATCAAGCCCCGCTCGACAATACAGCACTTCCGGGTGTTATGAGGTACAATAAGAATAGATAAACAAATACATCAATGAAAGCATATTCAGTAGATTTGCGAACAAAAATAGTAGCAGCCATAAGCGAACAGAAGCTGTCGATCAGAAAAACAGCAGCCATATTTTCCGTCAGTAAAAGCTTAGTTCAAAAACTGGTCAAGCAACAAAAAACCGAGGGAAATTTACAGCCGAAGCCCCGGGGAAAACCGAGATACAGTCATTTGAATAATTCCACAGCTTCTTTGAGAGAAATAGTGGCAGCACATCCCGATGCAACCTTACTAGAATTGTGTGAGTTATTTGCCCAGAAGACGGGAAATTGGGTGGGTAGAACAGCCATGTGTAACGCCTTACAAAAGTTGGGATTAAATCGTAAAAAAAAACAGTTAGTCGTAGCCAAGCAGGCACTGAAAGAGTCATGAAATTCAGGTTAGAGTATTGGGAAAAAGTCAAGCATATCGACCCAAAAAATCTAGTCTTTTTAGATGAAACTGGAGTATTACGCTTGTTTAACCAGAACTCATGCTTCCAACGAGGGACGAGAGCCTATGCGGTCAAACATTTTTATCGAGGCAATAAAGTCACAGTAATTGGTGCAATTAGTCTCACGAAAGTAGTGGCATTAATGACCATGGACAACTCAATGGATAGCCAAGCATTTGAGGTGTTTATCGAGAAATGTTTAGTGCCACAATTGTGGTCAGGAGCAGTAGACGTGAATTGATAACTTACCAGCGCATAAAGTAGATTCAATTAAGCATATGATTGAAGCGGTGGGTGCTTCTATTTTATGTTTGTCCCCATACTCTCCTGATTTTAATCCGATTGAATTATGGTGGTCGCAACTTAAATCTTTATTGCGACAGTTTTCGCCAACCACCACTAAAATGGTTGATACGATAATTGCTGTGGCTCTTGACTTAATTAATCCGAAACATCTCAAAAACTGGTTTACTAATTGCTGCTACTGTACCTCATAACATCCGGAAGTGCTGTATAAGCCGTGACCAGCATCATCGCCGGATGTGAGTCTAGTGTGGGGTCATCGCTGATGGCTTCATTTCTGGCCTCGCAGCACCTTGCCGTCGGTGGCAATGGTTTCTCCAGGTAAAGGTTGAATGCCGAAGAATCGAGATAAACAAGCCGAGTAATCCCGGTAATCGAGTCGCAACGCCGTGTCCGCCGAATTGTGCTGTCAGACGGTAAGCGCCCTTTGGGTGGCGCTCTCCATGGCTACCAATTCATCATGGTAGGCCCAAAGCCAGTCTCCCATCGCCAGAAATCCACGATTTCCAGCCGTCACCGACAGAGTAAACAAAGCTAAACATAGAGCTTGCGTATGGCGTTGTCCTGCGGTACGCCGCGTATCAGGCAGGGCTGTAAAAGCTTCGACTTTTGAGCAAGTTGAGACATCGTAGACGGGCCTTTCGGGTGAGAATCAACCCAATATCATATCAGCCTTTCGATCAGAATGAAATAGCCCTGTCTTTAACCCATGTCTTTAACATACATTTTCAGACGACCAAGCTTTGAGATCATCGCAATATTTTTGGGGGGCGGTTTCAACATCCATAAACTGACGAGCACAATCTACACAAATGTGATGAGTGTTTACCTCGCACCTTACCGTTATTACGGATGTGTTTGGAACCGAATTCAGGATATTGCATCAGGTTTAACCTCTATTCATAGCACCATTATGCAACGCCTTTTTTTAAACTCTATTACTGCCGACTTATCTTTTTTGATACTACTACGATCGCTATATAATGTAAAAATGTAAATTTTTCTCCAATGGATATCCTTTACTGCCTCAAAGGAAATGAACCGCTGTTGCTGGACGATCGACAAAATATCTGGATTATCAAAACTGGTACCATAGCATTGTTTGCCACTAAAGTCAAGGATAGTTTGGTTAGTGGCGA
Source organism: Microcoleus sp. K4-B3 (assembly GCF_036704615.1). Lineage (NCBI taxonomy): Bacteria > Bacillati > Cyanobacteriota > Cyanophyceae > Oscillatoriales > Microcoleaceae > Microcoleus > Microcoleus sp. K4-B3. The sequence continues at coordinate 3,980 of NZ_JAUBSF010000159.1, read as the reverse complement.
TCGCCAATATTTGTTCGATGTGGGTGCGGGCGAAGCTTTATTTGGTGCAGCGCTAGGGGAAGAATGGGGGCTTTTGGCGGTGGCGATCGAACCCACAGAACTATACCAAATTAACACAGCAGATTTGGTAGCGCAGGTAACAGTTGGTGAGGAAAGGGCAATTGGGTTAGTGAATGGTTGGGTAAACGGTTTAAAGAAGACATTCAGCCAGGAATACACAGCGGCGTTCGCTTCGCAGGAATTATCCTTGATAAATTCCGGGAGTGCTGCTTCATTGCCAAACATTTTAGCCGATTTACATACCGATTTATTCAATTATTTGAATGGGCAGGAGTTGCAGAAAACAGAGGCGGCTTTTCGCCAACTTCAAGAAAGAGAAGAACTAAATCTAATGGTAGTCAATTCTGCCCTTTCTAAGTTAGCCGGTGTGGTAAAACCGCAGCAAGAAACGGTATCCTTCCAGCAAGGAATTCCTGTGTTAATTGCGGCGGGTGCAGTGGGAAAAGCGATGGGAATAACGATTAGTCCTCCGACGCAGTTGGAGGAACTCAAATCAGTAAAAGATTCGGTGGAGGCTATAGCGCGTTCCTCCCAATTTCGGATTCGGATGGTGGTGTTGGAGGATGGCTGGTGGCGAAAAGAATACGGCCCTGCTTTAGCTTACACAATTGCAGGGCATCCGGTGGCTTTGTTAGTTGTTGGTAACGGTTACGTTATGTTCGATGGAGTAACTCAAACTCGGACGAAGGTGAATGAGACGGTGGCCGCGACTTTGGCACCGCAAGCTTACCAGTTTTACCGACCGTTACCTAGTGTTATTAATAATGTTTTGCCCTTGTTACAGTTTGGCTTCAAGGGTTATGAAAAAGACATCGCCAGCATTATGGTGGTGGGAATTATTGGTACCCTGCTGGGGATGGTGGTGCCACAGGCGACGGGAATTTTGGTAGATAGTGCGATTCCAGATGGCGATCGCAATTTATTATGGCAATTAGCGCTGGCATTGTTGGCGCTGGGTTTGGGAAGGTCAGCGTTTGGGATGTCTCAAGGGATTATGGCGCTGCGAGTGGAGAACAGCGTTGATAGTTCGTTGCAAATGGCGATATGGAATAAACTCCTGGGATTGAGTCCGGCTTTTTTTCGGGAATATGCTTCCGGCGACTTGCTCAACCGCACCTTGTCGGTGAACCGAATTCGTAAGATACTGTCGGGGGGAACGCTACGCACTTTGATGAGTGGAGTGTTCGGTTTGCTGAATTTGGTGCTGATGTTTGTTTACAGTTGGCAACTCGCTTTTGTGGGGGTGGGGATAGCTTTGCTGACAACGGCAGTCACGTCTGTGGTTGATTTTTTGGTAATCCGCAATTTGCGACGGTTGCAAGAATTGGATGGCGAGATTAGCGGGTTGGTGGTACAACTCATTAATGGGGTGGCTAAGCTGCGGGTGGCGCAGGCGGAAGACAGGGCGTTTGCAGCTTGGGCCGAAAAGTACGGCGATCGCATGAAGTTAGAAGCTGGTTTGCAACGCCTTCAAGATAGAATGGGCGTGTTTAACGAGTCGCTGTCCTTGGTGAGTTCGGCAGTTTTGTATTGGTTTGGCGTACTGTCGATTCAGATGGCGCAAGCTAATGACGGTAGCGGGTTGACGACGGGTACGTTTTTGGCTTTTAATTCGGCGTTGGGGATTTTTAGCGGCGCTGTAAGTAGTATTAGCAGTACCGTGACTGATATTTTGGGAATTGTGCCGCTGTGGGAAAGAGCGAAACCGATTTTGCAAACGAAACCGGAGTACGAACTTCATAGAGTAAATCCGGGTCAGTTGCAGAGTGGGGTGGTTTTGGAGGGGGTGACTTTTCGCTATCGGGATGAGGGATTGCCTGTACTTGATGATATCACTCTGCGTGCCCAACCGGGTGAATTTGTGGCGATCGTCGGGCCGTCGGGAAGTGGGAAGTCAACGATTGTCCGGTTGTTGTTGGGATTTGAAACGCCGAATTCGGGAAGGGTTTGTTACGATGGCAAAGATTTGGCGGAGTTAGATTTGGTGGCGGTCCGAAGGCAGTTGGGGGTGGTGCTGCAAAACGGTCGCATTGGTAGTGGTTCGATTTTCGATAATATCACGGCTGGGGCGTTGGTGTCGCACGAAAAAGCTTGGGAAGCGGCGCGGATGGCGGGTTTTGCTGAGGATATTGAGCAAATGCCGATGAAGATGCACACGGTTATTAGTGAGGGGGGAACCAATCTTTCGGGAGGGCAAAAGCAGCGGTTGTTGATTGCAAGGGCGCTGGTGAATCAGCCGAAAATTATTGTGATGGATGAGGCGACAAGTTCGTTGGATAACCGCACGCAAGGGATTGTTGTTGAAAGTTTGGATAAGTTGAAGGCGACGAGGATTGTAATTGCCCACCGATTGAGTACAATTCGCCATGCGGATCGGATTTATGTTGTTGAAGCGGGGCGGGTGGTGCAGGTGGGGACGTTTGAGGAGTTGGTGCAGCAAGAGGGTTTGTTTGCACAATTGGTGGCGAGACAAATGGAGTGAAGAAGGCAGAAGTTTATTGTTTTAGTTTAAGTAGATGAGTATGAAAATACATAAGTAGTCAAAAGCGAGGCGAAACGAAACGAAGCGAAGCGAAGCAATCGAGCGAGCTTACGCTGGCTTTACATTCTGTTACATGAACGGGTTTATTTGCGCCTCAGTAAGTAGGCGCAAATAAACCTTACTCTGTAACAAAATGTAAATCTATCAGAACCGTTGCGATGGCTTCATTTCACTGCGTTTCACTCGCAATGACATACACTTATGTATTTTCTCACTCATCTACTTATTCACTCTTCGTTTAGGGGGCGACCATCGCCCCCAAACCATTACAGGCTAATGTTTTAGCGCTTGGGACCCACTTCATAAATTTGGGCCGATAGACAAAAAAATCTCAAGATAGGAAAAAGCGCTTAGTTGTGATAAAAAGCAAAGGTCTCGTTAATACCACCAGACCCCAAATTATAATATGTTACCCTCATTCTATCACAACATCCTCGAAAAATATCTCAACCCACAACAGTTATTTACGCTTCAGATGCTCGCACAAGTTGTTACAATCACAGAAACAAGTTAGAAGAGAATGATTAGCTGCAACAGAGCCACTAACCATCTTACAAAATAGTCGCCGCCGTCACATACAACGTTTTTTATCTATTAAAGCACGATCGCATACTTGTGACGCAGGTTTCCGATCGTTAGAGAGGTGATGATATCTCGTCAAATATCAGCCGGAACTCAATTAACTGTAGCCTGGAATAGAACTCAATGGAAAGAATATAATGTCTTAATGATCGGCGCCATTTATCAAAAAAGAACTTGACCCCTATTTGGGACATTTTTAGATAAAAAAGGGGCTTCTAACTTAGCTGAACAACAACAAGTATTACGCCCGGTTATTCGACTATTAAAAAAATATAAATTAGTGAGAATTGGCGCTCGGGAGTTTCATAGTATGGAGTTAGCACTTCGGGTTACACCGTCAGCATCTCAGCTTTGTACTCCGTCAAAAAGGTAATACGACTTTCCCTTGAAAAAAAACAGCCATTCCCAGCACTAAACAGCATTCCAGTTCAACCAGGAATTCATCTCTTCTCTCCCCAGATTAATTTAACTCAAAACAAAGGTTTCTCTCGCTTTAACTTAGTTGCTTCTAGTCCAAGGAAATATAAAGGTAAACAAGAAGATAAACCTTGGTATCTGCTAAGTAATCTCCCAGATGTGAAAAGTGCTATCAAAATTTACGGTCAACGTTATGGCAGAGAGGCAATGTTTCAAGACTGAAAAACTCGAGGATATAACGAAAGAGGGTTCTCAAACACCACCTGATAAATTGAGTGCCAACCATGATTTTAATCGCTTTAGCTAAGCTGTTCAGCATCTAAAACGCATATTGTATAGTACAATATAATGATATTTATAAAAAGTCAATGCCTACTAA
>NZ_JAUBSF010000019.1:17394-92349 GCF_036704615.1 Microcoleus sp. K4-B3 | reverse complement strand
TGTCGCTCATGTTTCTGTGTCAAAAAAGCTTTATGATGTGATTTTACCACGAACTGTTACTATTTTGGAGATGTCTATTATTTTAATCCACTTTTCCTCATAAACTCTTATTAAATCTTCTTGTTCGGGAGTAAGTTTTTCAATCATCGCTGTTCTCTAAAATCTATCGACCCCTGCATACTGCAATATTGCTATCCAGCAAATAAATCACAGCAATTCCTCCCGTTCCTCAAATTCCCCTTGTTCTCCCCGCACTAAAGGTTCATCCTGGAAGCACCCAAAAGTTCTCTCAAAAAAACCGGGGGACCAGCCTAAATCTTTTGGTGTTTTAGCCTCAGTTGCCGGTGCTATGCGCTGGAAAACTACAATAACTTCCAAATCTGTATCTGTAATCCCAACCGGGACTTGCAAATGCAGCATCCCGTCCGAACCGACGCGCGATCGTACTTTAATACTTTGCATAACTGTGGCCTCTTTAAGTTTGTACTGAAATTTAATCTTGTAATAACCTCAATCTTCATCCCACTTATCTTTAACTGCTTCCCAATCCAGCCAACCGGCACGATCGCGATTTCCACCAGCAGCTTTTAACTCATTTAATGCTTGTTTGACAATTTGTAAATCTTCTAAACTCTCTAACCATTCGATGAGTGCTTGCCAAGTTTCAATATCTAAGACAGCAACTTGTTTGCCTTTTAGATTTAGAAACTCAACTGACTGCAATACTTCTAATCCGGTCATTCAGGCTACCTCTACTTTGATGATTGGTGTATCTGATTAATTTCGCACCCGAACCCTAGTTAATCCAAAACCAATTAATCGCGCTGGAATATTTCGCAAAATTGGTAACTGCAACAAAAGTGGCGGTGTAAACGGTCGATTTGTATCTAATGCCCCTTTAATAATTCGCTCCTGTACAAACGACTGAAATGCTTGAATGATGCGTGTGGGCAACTCCCGCTGTCGCTGCACTTCTGCCAAATCCCACAGATGCACGCGATCGTTTTTCAGGGGGGCGCTGAGTACATTGGCCGCGACGACAGCATCTTGAATAGCATAGTTAATTCCCACACCGCCTACGGGCGACATGACGTGAGCGGCATCCCCAATTAAGAGCAAACCGGGACGATACCAGCGGGGAAGGCGACTCGATTCAACCGACAGAAAAGAAATTTGCGACCAATCTTTTAGTTGCTCGACCCTATCTGCAAATTCTGGTGCTAATTCAGCAACAGATTTTTGCAAAGCTGCTATTCCTGAGTCCCGCAATTTCTGATAGCTGCCTTTCAGAATAATGTAACCGAGTTGCCAATAATCCAAGCGGTCGATCGTGACTAATAAATGACCTCCAACAGCTCGACCTCCCACGCCTGAATCTTTGACATCATGGGGACTGCGCGGCAAACGAAACCACAGGACATCCATCGGTGAGGAAGTTTTAATCGGTTCAAAACCTGCTAATTGGCGAAGGCGGGAAAAGCGACCGTCTGCACCGACTGTGAGGGTCGATCGCACTTCATGCCATCCCCCGCGTCCCCGGTATCTAATTCCGCACACAACCCCATTTTCTACGATCATTTCTTGTGCATTAGCTCCCATTACTAGCTGAAAACAGGGGTAGCGCTGCGCTTCGGCAATGATGAATTCGAGAAATTTGACTTGGGGAAGGATAGTGATGTAAGGATACTTGGTTTTGAGACTGGACAAATCTACGAGTGTGGCGGTATTTCCAGCAGCTTGGATGGTGAGGCGGCGCATTTTTGTATGGGGCAATTCCAGCAATTTTTCTGCTAAACCCAATTGCTCCATAATTTCCATTACTGACGGATGCAGCGTATCGCCGCGAAATTCTCGGTCGAAATCTTTGTGTACTTCTAGCAGCATGACTGGAATGTTTTGCCGCGCTAAAAGTAATGCTAAAACAGCACCCGCCGGCCCACCTCCGACAATGCAGCAGCTTGTGTGCTGCACATCAACGATCGAGTGTTCTTGAGAGGATTCTGAATTCTGAACAGAGTTGACAGTCATATTTTTATGTTCCTGTTTGCTCAACAATCCTGCTAAGCTGTTGTGCATTTAAAACGCATATTGTATTATACAATATAACCATATTTATGAAAGGTCAATGCCTAGTAAAAACTTCCTGAGTGCCGAGACAAGAGAAACTCTTCAACAAGTATTAAAGGAGCATGAACATCCAGACATTCGGCAAAGAGCCTTAATTTTTTTATTGCTAAATAGCGGAAATACACAGGCTCAAACTGCTGAATTAATAGGATGCTCTCTGAGAAAAATTGCTTATTGGAGCATTCATGGCGACCCTGATAATTTAGAGAGTTTTAAAGATAATAGGATGAAGGGTAATTACCGAAAAGCCACAGAAAAATACATTAATTTACTTTTAGAAACAATTGAAGTAGAGCCTGAAAAATATGGCTATGAATTCGGGAGATGGACAACAGCTAGGCTTGCCATATATCTAGGAGAAAAGACAGGAATAGAGCTGAGTAGTACACAAGTTAGGAGGATTTTAAAATCAAAAAAGTATGTTTACCTTTGGGCTAAATATAGCTTAGAGTCTAAGCAAGATACCGTAGAAAGGGGTTTATTTAAAGATAAATTAGCTGAGTATCTAAAAATAGAAAAAGAATCTCCAGACCTTTTGCAGGTATGGTTTTGGGATGAGAGTGGATTTAGTTTAAAAGTGATTAGAAGGAAGAACTGGTGTAAAAAGGGGACTCGAAGTAGCAAAAGAGGAGATCGACGAAAAGGTCGTATTAATGTTATGGGTGGAGTGAGATATTCAGACAAAAAAAGATGGGTAGATTTTATTCCATCTGGGAATTCTGCTAATTTTTATGCTGTGCTTAAAATTTTTTATGAAGACTTAAAAGCAGAGTGGATATTGCAAGGAAATTTAGCGAAAAACTTTAAAGATAAAGGCTGTAAGTTTGTGATAATTTTGGACAACGCTAGTTTTCATAAAAAAACAGAGACTTTGCAGAAAATAGCGTCAGAGATGCCGAATCTAATCTACCGAGTTTTTGCCCAAGTATAGCCCTGACTATAACTTAATTGAATTAGTATGGCATTCCGCCAAGGAATATGTTGCTAATAGATTATTTGAATCCATTGAAAAACTAGAAGCACTGTTAAATAAACTGTTAAATGAAGGAGGACTAATTATGAAATGGAACCGAAAGATAAAAAATAAAGGCAACTTAGTTAATGCAGTTTAGATGTTTAACAGCTTAGTGCAGTTGTGTAAAGCATTGAGTGCAGCGAGGGAGAATTTAAATAAATTGATATATTTGCTTTCTACTATCGCAATCGTCGATGGGACAACTAAGTTTTTTGAGTCACCTACACAAACTATTTTAATTAGTTCGGGACAGGAGAGCTTGACGGTGAATTCTCACGGGAATTTTGGGAAAGGAGGTGCAATTCATCAGGAGAGTATATTCAGTGTGCCTCTCGGTCAAAAAGTAGTTGATTTTCTGGCAAGTTTTGATTATGTTGAGTGAGGAATGTTAACAGTACAATCGATTGATTGAGGTAGAAGTCCACAACTCGCTGCTCCGCTTCCTGCGATCGAACTCCGAGCCGCACTGGCCGCATCATTTAACGATGGCGCGACTTGTGGCGCGGGCTTTGCGCTTGGGGCGCAGCGCTCTGATCCAAACGGGGCTTCCCGCTGGAGCTTACCGACAGCGGTATCGAGTCAGCTATTTGATGCCGATTTTGATGTGGCCGGAGCCTGTGATTTTAGTCGCGCCGAAACCGCTGCTGGAACATTTGCAGGCGGTAGAAATTCCGCGTTTGCAAGAGTGGTTGGAAACTGATAAGTCGATCGAGACTTATTCCGATAATCCCACTGGACGAGGATTGATGCTAGCAGATCCCGAGTCTTGGCTGGCGGCTCGCTTGGCTGTGGATTCGCCACTTCAGAGCAATATTCCGACAATTATCGACGGTGTGGATGACTTGGAAGTTTGGACGCGCCAGCAATTGACGGCGTGTTTGCAACCGGCTGACTGGAACGATTTAATGCAATCTCAGCCTTTGGAAGCCGATGCAATCCTCCAAGGGCGGGTAATGCTAACGCGGGCTTTTTTTCAGCATCCGGCGAAACCAGAGGAGTGCTATTTGCTGGAAACGGCAGAGCAAAATATTTTAAAAGGGCTGTTTGAAAGGCTCGAACCGAATTCGCTGATTCCGGCTGCTTGGAGCAATTTTTGGCAGCGGTGGGAAGCAAACGGAAAACTGCGGTGGGCGCAAATTCATCGAGAGGCTGGGTCATTTTCTCTGTACTGCGCGCCGGTTCAGGTGGCTGAGGTTTTGAGCGAAATTTGGGATTGTCAGCCTGTGGTGTTGATTGGGGGGGCGGTGGATGTGGAACCGAAGGCTCCGATCTTCCGGCAAATGCTGGGACTGCCAGAATTGACGAGCGTGAAGTTTTCGCCCGATCGACAAAGCGAATTAATTCAACTGTACATCCCCAACTGGCTGCCGCTGCCAAATACGCCGGAATTTCAGGGTGTTTTAATTGAAGAAATTCGGACTTTGCTGTTTATGAGCGCGTCGGTGCCGGGGTTAACGGTGCTGATTGTTGGTGATGTACCGCTGAAGGCTAGGCTGGCGGCAATTTTGGCTGCTGAGTTCGGTTCTCGGGTGCAGGTAGAAAAAACAGATGTGGGGGAAAATGGGATTTTGGTGACGGGGTGGGAGTTTTGGCGGGAACATCAGGGGGAATTGAGAGCGCCTCACTTGCTGGCGATCGCAACTTTGCCGCTACCTTCCTTGGAAAATCCTTTGGTGACGGCGCGTGTGGCTTATTATAAGGAGCAGCGCAGGGATTGGTTTCGCTTGTATTTGCTGCCGGCGGCGCTGAATGAGTTGCAGCGGGCGATCGCGCCTGTGCGAGAACGTCAAGGGGTGGTGGCGATTTTCGACAGCAGGGTGATTCACCGCAGTTACGGACAGCAGGTTTTAGCGGCTTTGAGTCCTTTTGCGAGGATTGATTATTTGGATACGACTTGGTTGACGCAGGCTTGAGATCACCTGTTGGCGTATAATTTGGTTAGGTATCCAGTTGAAATCTAATTTAGCAGACAAAGATTATGGGCGAATCTAAGCGTCGCAAAGAGTCGATCGGCGACGAATACGGTAAAGAAGAACGCATCCTTCCCTGGCTGCCAATCACGAAAACCCAAAGCGAAGATTTTGTGAAGTGGACAAGTCGCGGAAGCTGGATGGGGATTAGCCTTTTGGTGGCTTGGTGGGTGGTAGTGCGATTCGTCGGCCCCTCGGCGGGTTGGTGGCAGGTTAACTGATGCCAGACTCGACAAATGCCTGTATTCTTGGCATTGTGTCGAGTTTAACTCGGAAACAAGCTGCTGATTTTTTAGGAAAAATTTAGTTGCAAATTTGGACTTGGTATGGTATCTTAATTATCTGCGGGCAATTAGCACAGTGGTAGCGCACTTCCTTCACACGGAAGGGGTCACAGGTTCAAATCCTGTATTGCCCATTAAACGGAAGTTTCACCCGTGGGGGAACTTCAGACTAAATTGCCCCAAACAGCAGCGTCGTTAGTTTAACCCATTTCATACTCACTTCAAATTGAGAATATCTTCGAGCCACTGTCTCTTTACCAGATGACCACACTCCACCTTGTATATCTGATCCCGTGCGTAGGCTAATGCTGCCGCTGAGTATGGTGAATTATGATTGATAGCCCGAAGAAGATTCTTCTGCTGACTTTTATAAATTGCTTTCATATCCGGATCAATGATTTTTGAATAAGCTATGTCCATGCTTTCGACAAGCTGCCGAATAGTCGAAGCCACAGTCATTCGCTCGACAACAAGCTCTCTACAGTTAAGATGGTAGACCAAAATCGAAGTCGCAGCTCTATCATATTCTCGCGTGCCTTTGTCCTTTGCAGGAGTAGGTTGTCCATTGCGAAGAAATGTTAGCAGTTTCCAGTCCTCTGGGTCGATCGGATCAAGAAGCTCAACCTCTTCCTGCCTCCAGTTGTCTCCTTCTAGCCGCGCCCTGAAGCTTCCGGGTGCGACTGGAAAGCGATCCAACTTACCACCATCCGTTCCATTTGCTGCGTCAACGCGTCGCTGATTACACCATTGACATGAGTAACGATAGTTACGCCAGTTGAATGCGAGCCACCAGTAACCCTCGTGATCAGGATCTTCGGCCACTCGGTTCTTCGGACGAAAGTGATCGACATCTTTATCAGAAGTTGGGTTTTTGCTCTCGGAGTACCAGCACTTTCCCTTTTGGAGAACGGATAAGGGTTTGGCGAGCTCGCGCCAAACTTGCTGGCGAGATTTTTTTTTCAATCCCTCTGTAATCGCTGTCTTTCGTGCAGCCGCTATATCTTCTCCAGCCAATCGGGCAGCCTGTTCAGCATCCTCTATTTCCTTTCGCAGTTCATTGAGAGCCTTATCAGCCCGCGTCTGCCATCCATCTGGAAACTCAAGTTCGTCGATGTCAACCCAGCGCATCAGTCCACCGCCTCTGCTTGCAATTCTGCAAGAGATTCCTCAAGAACTTCCCGGGCGATCCGATCAATGTCCTCCTGTTGTTCTGGATTGAAGAATCGGACACCAGCCATCAAGTCACTATACCGTTTGCCCCACGCACGGACAAAAGCCGCATAGTAGGGATCGCTGAATGCCTTCTGGAAGCCCGCATCTTCCAAACGTTTGTTAATCTTCTCAAGCTCTGCAACTTCGATCGGGGTCAGGGAACCCTCCTTAGCTATGAGGCGAACTTTATTGTCCAGATCCGCGAGCGTTTCTTCATCAAGGTCGCTCCGCATTCCAAACATTTCACTCGTAAGAATACCAGTAAATCCAAGTCCACGCGGGTTAACGGTTGGCTGATCCCATTTGCAAACACCCGTTTGCCAATCCCTTTTGAGGAGGTGAATCTGCTCTTTGAATAGACTTGCGATAACCAAGGGATCATGGGTTGACATGAGAATTTGGCTAGTTTGTTGTTCTTCCGACTCACTGGAGTCCTCGCTCATCACACGAGTTAACAGCTTTAGGTATTCCACACTCCAATGCGGATTGAGATGCGTATCCGGTTCATCGAGCAATACTAAAGATTGATGGGATTTCGTAAAGCGCATTAAGCCCAGCACCATGAGCAGTTGCTGCTCGCCTTCACTCAACTCGTGAAACGTGATCGGCACTTGCTTCATATTGGTCGCTTTCACACGAACCTGAATTTTTAAGTCATAGATCAATTCCGAGAAGTCGGTACTCTCAAGAGCGAGGAAGAATGTCCGCGCATCCTGGTATTCAGCAGCAAAGGCGTGCAAGCTCTTCAAGTTAGGCAGAAAGAAGTAGTAGTGGTATTCACGCTTTGATCGAAAACCGTCTGGGATGGTCTGTTCAACTACCATAGGCGCAATGGCAAATCGCCGGAGCCGCTCCATAACTCGACGCATGATGCCGGCTGCGCCCCAAAAATTTTCAGCAGTTTGACCTGTCTTCGCCCAACGTGGCCTGCGGATCACGAATAGTGCCGACTCAAAACCAACGATCCGCAGTCGGTCTTCAAGGAAGCGGCTAATACCAGCATCTTCCTTGTGGCAAAAGGCAAGTAATACGTATTTTGCGTGATGGTTTTCGGCGCAAAAGAACCGCCGCTGCTCCAGGAGATGCGCAAGGGTGGCAGGATCATCGGATGTCGCTTTTAGCAAGCGCTCATAGTGAGCCTGTTTCATTGGTAAAAAATGTTCAGCCAAACGATTTGTGGGACCAGAATAATAGCCGAAGATAAATTGGGGTAATGGTAGTTTTCTTCGATTGATAATTTTGAGGTTCTCTGACTCCTTCGTGCCTTCTTGAAATATTACCATCTTCAAATTGGGGCGTTTCATTTCCCCCGGATGCCAAGAGATATCTACTGTTTGCTCATCCATTTGGTAACGTAGTCGATAGCCCTTCATTGGTTTGTCTGGCCACCGACTCTGCTCTACCCATTCGTGCAGATCACGAAAAATAATGACTAAGGCTTCAAAAAGGTTTGATTTTCCGGTGCCGTTCCAGCCAAGCACAATATCAATGCTATGGGAGGGGTCAAAGCGAACTGTGTAGTCAGTCAGGTTCTTGAAATCCTCCAACCAAAGCTCCACCAAGCGGAAATGCCCTTTGGCTGTGGGATTTTTAGCCGTGCTATTAACAATTGAACTTTGTTGCTGCGGACTTTCTTCCAGATGCTCTTCAAAGGCAACTGATACTTCTGGGGTAGCACGCAATGCTTCATAAAACTGCACTACCTCGTCTTTGCTAAATCCTGCTTGGTCAAAAAGTTGGCGAGCATCAGCTTTGCGTCCCATCTCCGCAAAGGTGGAACGAAGAGCCTCCGAATAATCTGATGGTTGTTTCATGCTGTTTTTTGGGGACTCTTGGGTTGAGCGGTGGACAATGCGTGTGGTCTTGCGCTCAGTCTCTATACGGGCTTTCTCAACTTGAATCCTTTCGAGAAGTAATGATATCGGTTCATCATTAGGATCTTGTGGAACCAGTTCACCTCGAAATGCCTTAGATAGCAGTGCTGGTGTCAATCGCTCGACGTGGGCAAGGGCCTTCTTGTAGCGAGTTTCAAGGCGATCGGCAAAGGTGAACAACGCTTCGACACGACGGACGATTTCTTGCTGTTCGTCAATGGAGGGAATACGAACTGGCACAGAAATAACTGTCTGCTGATTTATCTTTGGCATATTGCCAGATGTCCCAGTCGCATTTGCACGAAAGTAGGCACGAACGGCACTACTCGATAGCAAATAATACAGGAAATCTGTCAGTACCTTGCTATTAGCTCTGCACTTCATCATTAGATCCGGGTAGATGTAACTACTGGATGGTCCATGATAAATTGCGCTCACACCAACATATTCGAGTGTATTAGCTCGCTGGATCAGTATATCCCCTGGCTGCAACCAGAGATGCGAGTCTTCGGTAACTGTCTCGTTGATGTATTTGAAAAACTCAGCGTTAAACCGTCCACTTGTTGTTGCTCTGAGAGTGAGTGAGCGTGTTGCCGTCTCGAACTCAACGGGTCTGGGTGAATAGCCGTTCCGAGGTTTTTCGACCAGCAAATCTCCGATAAGTGCCTTGTGCCATCGGGCATCTGGGTGTTGCCCTATTTGTTTATGAACTGCGGTAGATTCTGGCTGTATGAACGAGATCGCCTGATGCTCGCTAACATTTTGCCACTCCTCAGTCAATTGCCCTGAAGTAGCAGCATCAAAGACGGCTTGGCGGAAGCGTTTGAGGAGCATGGGGACGCGATCGAGCCTCTTTCGACAGGCATCTACCTGCGCAAGTAGAGCATCAAGCTTATCAGCGATGCGTTTTTGTTCGTTTAGGGGAGCAATAACCAGTGGCAACCGAGCAGCAGATGAACCTGAAAGTTCTTTGAACGTTGTACCAGTTGCCATGATTTCAGCAATAGGCTTGATGTGCCGTAAGTAGAAATAGACAAAACGGCTATCAAGCCCATCTGGTAACACGAAGCTCTTGAATCCTTGGTTAGTAGTTACTTCGTTTAAGGAAATTGCAACATACCCAACTGGAGCGCGACTAGAAAACAGCACACTTCCTGGTGGAATTTTTGGAGCAGAGCAGGCTGCAAAACCTTTTTCAGTTAGGTTTCTGACACCACGGCTGATGTAAATATCCTTGTAACCGCTTAGGTCTGCTGGTGTAATCCAAGGAATGCCACCTTCGGTAGTGAAATTGGTTAAGTCTTTTGATGGGGGAGTGCTTCCACTGACTATTATCGCGACTTTTCCAATCTCACAGCTTACCCATCCTTCAGGTATTTCTATGGTCACACTTCAACCTCCTCACCCAACTGCTCTAAAATCCCCCGCAATTCTGTGAGAGCTTCCTCTAGTTCAACCATAGCCTCTTGTGCGAGTGCTGCTGGTTCAGGCAGTTCATCAGTTCTGCCTTCGCTTTCATCCAGATTGAGCCAAGAAATGTCCAGACTGTCACCAAGTTCTGCTATCGAGTCGCGGGTAAATTTTCTGAAACGCCCTTGCTCCCCAGTATCTACACGCTTGGCAAGACTCGCAGGGCTACCGAATGCGTCATCGCCAAAGGCAACTTCAAACTCGACAAAGTGCTTGCGTGTGAGTTGGGTGCGCTTGCCAAACTGCGACATATTGGTACGCAGGTCATATACCCAGACTTCTTCGGTGTTGCCCTTTTCCTTCTTACCACGAGTGAAAAACAGCACATTAGTCTTAACTCCTTGTGCGTAGAAGATGCCAGTCGGTAGACGCAGGATAGTATGCAGATTGCACTTGTTCATCAAGTCAGATCGAATCTGCTTGCCTATGTTGCCATTAAACAGTACATTGTCCGGCAACACCACCGCAGCGCGACCACCAGGCTTGAGACCTTGGTATATGTGTTGCAGGAAGCAGAACTGTTTATTGCTAGTAGGAAAAGTAAAATCTTTGCGAGTAGGTAAGCCACCCCCTTTCTTGGAACCGAAGGGTGGATTGGAGAGAATTAGCGTTGCTTTTGGCAAGGCTTCTCCTTCCGGCGAGAGCGTATCGCCGTAGCGGATACCAGCCTCTTGTGGGTCAAATTCAATTCCATGTAACATCAAGTTCATTAATGCTAAATGGTGCGTGTCCTGCACGTGTTCCATGCCGTAGAAAGTTTTGTGGCGGTATTTGCGTTGCTGTTTTTCTGTCCAACTATCTGGGTCGCCGTTTTCGCGTATGTAGCGATTAGCCGCGATCAAAAAGCCGCCCGTACCAGCGGCAGGGTCTTGAATAATGTCCTCTAGGGTAGGGCCCATGACATACACCATACTGTCGATCAACGCACGGGGCGTAAAGTATTGACCGGCACCAGACTTCTTTTCATTAGCGTTCTTCTCCAGCAGCCCTTCATACACATCGCCCAGACCTTCCTGCTTGGCACTGTACCAGTCCAGCTTGTCGATCTCAGTGACCAGTCTAGAAAATGTCGTGGGCTTTTTGATCGAAGAACTAGCATTGGCAAAAATTTCTTTAACGAGTGTAGAACCGCGATTACCAAGGTGGATCAACAGCAGCTTGTAGAACTCTAGGCGCTCAAGTGCGGCTTTACCTTCTAGGTCATCCCAGCGATAACCGTCTGGAAGTTGGTTCTCCGTGCTGGTCTCCTTGGCCATCTTCAGGAACAGCAGGTACGTGAGTTCGATCACGTACTGGTGATAGGTCACTCCGTCGTCCTTGAGGACGTTACAGAGATTCCAGAGTTTGGCAACGATGTCGTGGGTGATGTTATTCATAAGCAAAGTTATTGTACCTCTTGCTCTGCTCAGGCAACAGGTTTTTGCCCTAGTTTAGGGAAATTAAAACTCGTCCATTCGTTTCCGACATCCCAGAAATAACGTCATATCCCCATTACTTACAAAAGCAAAGGCGCGAAAACTCTGGTGCTTCTCAATTTTAGTTACCTAGTCCCCTTCTATACTACACATATGCTACACTAAGATTGTAGCTCGTGTCCTGCAGGAGGTTTCCTCATGGCAAATGCCAATCTTCCTCAAAATTTCAACTTAATCATCCCCGCAGGAACCCAAATTGTCACCAAAATCGAGGTCAAAAACCCCGCCAGCGACCAATCTTGGAAACCAGGATTAGTAGGCGTCATCGTTCAATCGCCTACGGACAATTCCCACGCCTATTTAGTCAAACTCCCAGACGGAACACAAGTTAGTCTGCGGCGGCACGAACTCAGCATCCGCAAGCAGTTTCAGAGCGAAGGATTGCAGTCAGGAGGAGATTTTCTCGCAGAATACAACCTATATGATTCTGTAATTTACCGCTGCATTGTTGGTTCGAGAGCTTACGGTCTTGATAACGAGCAATCCGATACAGACAGGCGCGGGATTTACCAGCCGCCGGCAATACTTCATTGGTCGCTTTATGGCATTCCAGAACAATTGGAAAAAAAGGAAAATCAGGAATGCTATTGGGAACTGCAAAAGTTTCTAGTTTTGGCACTAAAAGCTAATCCAAATGTGCTAGAATGTTTGTACACCCCTTTAGTAGAAACTGTTTCTCCTGTAGCACAAGAATTGCTCGAAATTCGGGAGATCTTTCTTTCTCAATTGGTTTATCAAACTTACAATAGCTACGTTTTGTCTCAATTTAAAAAAATGGAGCAAGACCTCCGCAATACCGGGGAAATTCGTTGGAAGCACGCGATGCACTTAATTCGCTTGCTGCTGTCAGGAATTACGGTGCTTAAGGAGGGGTTTGTACCTGTTCGGGTGCAGGATTATCGATCGCAACTTTTATCTATCCGCAACCAAGAAATATCCTGGGATGAGGTGAATCGCTGGCGGTTGAGTTTGCACGGTGAGTTCGATCGCGCTTTTGCTGCAACTTCCTTACCGGAACGTCCTAATTACGAGAAAGCTAATCTGTTTTTGATTGAAGCGCGTAGAGGTGCGATCGAAATCGGATCTTGAAATCGGTTCTATACAAACAAAGCCCGCCTGCACGGACTCGAATAAATGACAGAATACATTTCCGATTTAGCCCAAATTATCTCCGTTCAACCTTATCCGCTGCTGTTTGCGACTGTCAGCGGTTCGCACTTATACGGCTTTCCTTCCGCAGATTCTGACTTCGACTTGCGGGGAGTACACATCTTACCGCTACCTAAAGTAATTGGACTGATTTCTGGAGAAGAAACAATCGAAGTTTCTGAGGTTCGGGAGGGAATGGAACTAGATTTAGTAACTCACGACATTAAGAAATTTTTTGAGTTGCTGTTGAAGCGCAACGGGTACGTGCTAGAACAACTGTATTCGCCGCTGATAGTTTACAGTACAAAGGAACACGAGGAATTAAAGGATCTCGCGTCGAACTGCATTACCAAGCACCACAGCCACCACTATCTCGGTTTTGCTAAAACTCAATGGAAATTGTTTGAGAAAGAACGCCCGCGTCGGGTTAAGCCACTGCTGTACGTTTACCGGGTGTTGCTGGCTGGGATTCACTTGATGCAAACCGGGGAAGTCGAGGCGAATTTGGTGAAACTTAACGAGAAGTTCCAATTGTCGTATATTCCTGATTTGATCGATCGCAAGCTGGCTGGGGAGGAAAAATCTGTGCTGGAAGATACAGATATTGAATTTTATCAGCAAGAGCGCGATCGGCTAATCAATATATTAGAAGATGCAAGTTTTACAAGTCATTTGCCATCAAATCCTCATGCAAAGGTTGCTCTTAGCGATTTTCTGGTAAAGGTGAGGATGTCATCTGTGAACTAAGCTATTTCATGTCTAATTTGCATACTGCAGACGGGCGGGACGCCCATCCCACAATAGCTGGGTAAAATTAGTCGTCTGGTGCAGCCGTGCACCCTACAGATTAGTCGCTACATATTAGTCGCGGACGGGCGAGACGCCCATCCCACAAGAGTTAGGTAAAATTTAATGTCGGATTCTGGAGACTATTTTCTCTAATTTCTCGCATCCGGCTGCAGACAAACCAAAATCTCTAATTTCCTCTTCGAGATTTGAAAAACTGCCGAAGCCCGCGACATAACCGTTGACTCTTGCTGCTACAGTGGAGTTAACAAACTGAGTGCTATCGAATTCTTTGATGAGTTCCGGTTCCTGACGCAAATAATATTTTTGATGGTAATCTTCAGCCAAATAAAACTCGGTCAAAGACTGAATTAATGTATAAATTTTGCCGCCATTAGCTTTTTCGCGATGGAGTTTTAGCTCAACACATTGCCTTTGTGAATCACTGCGATAAAAAACCGCATCCATATACTGTCTAGACCAACTAGGAAATTGCCGGGGATTGTGACTTCTCCAGAAAATATCCAGCAGTTCTGCATAGGAAATCCGCGAGGTATCGAAATCTATTTCGACCGCTTCAATATGATTCCCTATGTTATGATAAGTGGGGTTTGCTGTAGCCCCGCCCGCGTAACCGACGCGAGTTCGCACGACTGCTTGGATAACTCCAAACTGCGCGTCGGGAGACCAAAAACAACCAAGTCCAAAAGTAGCTGTTTCTATTGTTTCTGGTAATTTAGTGTTCATTGGTGGCGGGTTTTGTGAAGAAGATTTTTTTTATTAACCGCAGAGGGCGCAGAGGGCGCAGAGAAAGAGAAGAGAGAGAAATGTTGCTCTTGACAAATCACTTAGACTCATTTTTCGTACCTGCGCGGCGTGTAAACCCAAACATCTCCATATTTGCGGGGAATAATCCGAGTTTGACTCGAACCGACAATCACTAAAGTTCTCATGTCGGCGTCTTGCGGCTGGAATTCGCCGAGGGTGCAAACGCGCACAGATTCGCCTGGCCGGCCGAGGTTTCGCCCCAGTACGACGGGGGTTTTAGCATCGCGATTTTGCAACAAAATCTCGATCGCCCTTCCCAATTGCCACTTCCGCTGTGTGGATACTGGATTGTAAAATGCGATCGCGAAATCTGCGATCGCAGCCGCAGAAATCCGCTGTTCTATGACCTCCCAAGGCTTGAGAATATCCGAAAGCGAAATCGCGCAAAAATCGTGTCCGAGGGGTGCTCCGATCGCAGCAGCGGCCGCCTGCATGGCTGAAATGCCCGGTGCCACCCGAATATCGATGCCTTGCCATTCGGGTTTGGCATCAAAGTCGATCGCCTCAAACACCGCCGCCGCCATCGCAAAAATACCCGGATCTCCCGACGAAACCACGGCGACAGATTTTCCCGATGCTGCTAAATCTAGGGCAAAACGCGCGCGATCGATCTCTTCCCGGTTGTCGGAATCGTGCCGCTTTTGCCCTTCCCGCATAGTTCCAGCTAAGTCGAGATAGAACTTGTAACCCACCCAATCCGTGGCTTCGCGCAGAATTTCTTTAACTTCCGGGGACATCCAGGGCGCGCCGCCGGGGCCCGTACCGACGATCGCCAGTTTGCCGCGGCTAACTCCGATCGCGCTAGCATCTAGGGCTTCGGCGGCCAGGGCGATCGCGCAATTCAGGGCTAAAATGCGATCGTACTCGATTAACTGACTGTTTGCACCGGCTGCTGTCAGGGCAATTTGTGCGGCCTGATTTTCGATGAATTCAATAGAGTTTAATTCGACAAGTTCCGATTGATTGAAAAAGCGGACGGGGACTTTAAAATATTGTGAAACTGCTTCAATTGCCGGGTTTCCCATCTCATCTTTTAATGCAAAAAATCCAGCAACAGAAGCTGCTGCTAAACCTGCATTTTCCAACACTTGCTGCACTAATGAAACCGCTATTTCCGGCTCAATATTCGATAGCTTTGTGAGTGCAACTGCCACAATTTGCGGATGGTAAACTAAACAATCGGGCGTTGGCGCAATTGCTTTTTCGGTGACGCGGATCGTCAATTTTGCGTCGGGGGCGATCGGCAAATTGCTCTCATACAGCCAGCTTGCAGCACCTTCTAGGCGTACTTGTGCTCCGGCGAGCAAATTTGAAATAAAAGTCTTCGCGTCCTCTGGATTCGCCAAAGAATAGCCTTGGGGAGGACTCAACAGCGCGGTGCGAAACCGGATATCTCCGGTTGTGGTAATTGCAGGTTGTACGCCGAGGGCTGCTGCAATCTCTCTGGCCAAATCATTAACGCCGTGCAAACCGCCCAGCAGCGGTACGACGGCGCTTCCGTCTTCTGCGACGGCTAAAACTGGCGGTTCGGCGCGTTTGTCTGACAGCAGCGGGGCGAGGGTGCGGATGATAATTCCGGCGGCGCAGATGGCGATGATTGGGGTTTCTGTTGCAAATAATTCCCGCAATGTTTCGCCGAAGTTGCTAAAGTTGATGTCTGTGTGGGAAGTGCGATCGATTAAACCGTAAATCTGGGAACCGGGGAAATGTGCGGAGATTTTTTTGGCGATCGGCAGGCTGTTTTGACCTAAGATAACTATTGCGGGAGGTATTCGATTCACTGTTGTAAATATTGCTCTGTTTGGATTGGTTTGATTATTTTAATTGGTTCTTACTTTAATAAGACATATTTGATAAACTGCGAAGGCGCGAAGTAAGAGAAAGCAGAAGATTATCTTTTTTGTTCTGTCTGTCAGTGGCACAGGCATCTTGCCTGTGCATCTCTGTAATTAGTCTATCATTAAAAGAAGCAAATATTTCGAGGTTGGGCTGTGAAACGCATTGTCTTAATTGCAGGGTTTGAATCTTTTAATGCTGAGTTGTACCGGAAAGCTGCCGAGTTGGCTGTGGCTGGCTGTCAGGGATTGGAAGTGCGGGTTTTTAGCGATCGCGCCCTCGCAGATGAACCCGATGCTGTAGCAGCCGCCCTCTCGAATGCTGATGTGTTTTTCGGGAGTTTGCTGTTTGATTACGATGCGGTAATGTGGCTGCGGGAAAGGGTGCAACATATCCCGATTCGCCTGGTTTTTGAGTCTGCTTTGGAATTGATGAGTCTTACTCAAATCGGCGCTTTTAAAATTGGCGACAAGCCGAAGGGAATGCCGAAACCGGTTAAGTTTATTCTGGATAAGTTCAGCAACGGGCGAGAAGAAGATAAGCTGGCTGGTTATATCAGTTTTTTGAAGGTTGGGCCGAAGTTATTAAAATATGTGCCGGTGCAAAAAGTGCAGGATTTGCGAAACTGGCTGATTATTTACGGTTACTGGAATGCTGGCGGTGCGGATAATGTTGTGTCGATGTTTTGGATTATTGCCGAAAAGTATTTAAGCCTGAAGGTTGCAGAAATTCCGCCTCCTGTGGAAACTCCCAATATGGGTTTATTGCATCCCGATTATAACGGTTATTTTGAATCGCCCCGGGAATATTTGGATTGGTATCTCGGTAATCAAAGTGCTAGGGGGGGGCAAGATGCCCGTTCCACAAAAGAGGCTAGACATCTTGATAGAAAGGGTTATAACGGGCAAGATGCCCGTTCCACACAATTTGAGACCAATTTGTCTCAAAATTTAGATCGGGTTTCTAACGGGCAAGATGCCCGTTCCACAAAATTGGGAACCAATTGGTTCCCTAATTCCAATCAAATAAAATCTCCAGTTGTGGGAATTTTGCTTTACCGCAAGCACGTTATCACCAAACAGCCTTATATTCCTCAATTAATTCGCTATTTTGAAGCGGCGGGAATTGTGCCTTTGCCGATTTTTATCAATGGCGTTGAAGGCCATGTGGCGGTGCGGGATTGGATGACGACTGCTGATGAAACTGCGCGGCGAAAACAAGGCAATATTGAAACTCTTTCGCTTTCTAAAGATGCTGTGGAAGTTGATGCGATTGTTTCTACTATTGGCTTCCCTTTGGTTGGCGGGCCTGCTGGTTCGATGGAGGCTGGAAGGCAGGTGGAAGTTGCTAAGCGGATTTTAACTGCTAAAAATGTACCTTATTTTGTGTCCGCACCTCTGCTGATTCAGGATATCCATTCTTGGACTCGTCAGGGGATTGGAGGTTTGCAAAGTGTGGTATTGTATGCTTTGCCTGAGTTGGATGGTGCGATCGATCCTGTTCCCCTGGGCGGTTTGGTGGGTGAGGATATTTATCTGGTGCCCGATCGGGCCAAACGCCTGACAAGTAGAATTAACAATTGGGTGAAACTAGGTCGAACTCCGCCATCTGAAAGGAAAATTGCGATTATTCTCTACGGGTTTCCTCCCGGTTACGGGGCGGCGGGTACGGCGGCTTTATTAAATGTACCGAAATCGCTGCTAAATTTCCTGCACAAACTTCAAGCAGCAGGTTATACAGTTGGAGAAATTCCGGCTGACGGTGAGGAGTTAATTCGCAGGGTGAAAGAGGCGGATGATGCAACCGCAGATACAGGCGGATTAACGCGGATGAACGCAGATACGGAGGGAATTTACGGCAATACTGTTAATGTTAAAACTCTGGAGAAATGGCTGGGCTACTTGTCAACAAGCCGCATCGAAAAACAGTGGAAATCTTTAACGGGTACGGGTATTAAGACAGACGGCGACGAGTTCCAAATCGGTGGCATTCAACTGGGGAACGTTTGGATAGGTTTGCAGCCGCCGCTGGGAATTTCTGGCGATCCGATGCGCTTGATGTTCGATCGCGATTTGACGCCTCACCCTCAATACGCTGCTTTTTACAAGTGGCTGCAAAATGATTATCAAGCTGATGCTGTGGTTCACTTCGGAATGCACGGCACTGTGGAATGGTTGCCGGGTTCTCCTCTGGGAAATACTGGCTATTCTTGGTCGGATATTCTGTTGGGAAGTTTGCCGAATCTTTATATCTACGCCGCGAACAATCCCTCGGAATCGATGTTAGCTAAACGTCGCGGTTACGGCGTTTTAATTTCTCACAACGTGCCGCCCTACGGCCGCGCGGGCTTGTACAAGGAATTGATGGCTTTGCGGGATTTGATTGCGGAATATCGGGAAGATACGGCAAAGAATTATGTGCTGAAAGAAGCGATTTGCCAGAAGATTTTAGATAGCGGTTTGGAGGCGGACTGTCCGTTTGAGGATGCTCAAAAATTGGGGATTGCTTTTAGTTTTGAGAATGTGGGAATGTTCAGTGCTGATGCTTTTAACCGCTATTTGGTGAAGCTGTACGAGTATTTGCAGGTGGTGGAATGTCGCTTGTTTTCTTCGGGTTTGCACGTTCTCGGGGAACCCCCTAATTCTGAGGAAATGACCTCTTATCTTGAGGCTTACTTTGGGGAGAGGTTATCACAGGAACAGGTGCAAAAACTGGTTTTTGAAGAAAATGAACCGCAGAGGCGCAGAGGGCGCAGAGAGGAAGAGAAAGAGGGGTTTGGTGGGGTTTTTGAGGAGGGTTTGTTGGTGCGGAATTTGTTGTTGCAAACGACGGATGAGTTAACTAATCTTTTGCGGGGTTTGAATGGGGAATATATTCTGCCGGCACCGGGTGGGGATTTGTTGCGGGATGGGGCTGGAGTGTTGCCAACTGGCAGGAACATTCATGCTTTAGACCCTTATCGGATGCCTTCTCCTGCTGCTTATGAAAGGGGCCGCGAAATTGCTCGAAAAATTATTGATAAGCACCTTAAGGAACAGGGAAATTATCCTGAGACGGTGGCAGTGATGCTGTGGGGTTTGGATGCGATTAAAACGCGGGGCGAATCTATTGGAATTCTGCTAGAATTGGTGGGGGCTGAACCTCTAAAAGAAGGTACTGGCCGCATTGTTCGCTATGAATTAAAACCCTTAGCTGATGTCGGTCATCCCCGGATTGATGTGTTGGGAAATCTTTCGGGTATTTTCCGAGATAGCTTTGTCAATATTATTGAATTGTTGGATGATTTGTTCGTGCGGGCGGCGGATGCGGATGAACCGGAGTCGGAGAATTTTATTCGCAAACACGCTTTAATTTTGCAGGCAAAAGGTGT
The DNA here is from genome assembly GCF_036704615.1 of Microcoleus sp. K4-B3. Classification (NCBI taxonomy): domain Bacteria; kingdom Bacillati; phylum Cyanobacteriota; class Cyanophyceae; order Oscillatoriales; family Microcoleaceae; genus Microcoleus; species Microcoleus sp. K4-B3. The sequence goes on along the minus strand of NZ_JAUBSF010000019.1, from coordinate 72,953 downwards.
GCAGAATTATTCCGCAAGGTTGTTTTCTAATCCGGCTGGGGATTTTGGTTCTTTGGTTAACGATAGGGTTGTTGATGGTAGTTGGGAATCGGGGGATGAGTTGGGGAAAACTTGGGAAAGTCGCAATGTTTTTAGTTACGGGAGGAAGGATAAGGGGGAAGCGAGGCCGGAGGTTTTGACTCAGTTGTTGCAAGGGTGCGATCGCATAATTCAAGAAATTGATTCTGTTGAATACGGTTTGACTGATATTCAAGAGTATTATGCGAATACTGGCGGTTTGAAGAAAGCCGCAGAAAAGCAGCGCGGCAAAAAAGTCAATACCAGTTTTGTCGAAAGTTTTTCTAAGGATACAACTCCTCGCAATTTAGAAGATTTGCTGCGCTTGGAATATCGAACTAAGTTGCTAAATCCTAAGTGGGCTAACGCGATGGCAAATCAAGGTTCTGGCGGCGCTTATGAAATTTCGCAGCGGATGACGGCGTTAATTGGTTGGGGCGGAACGGCTGATTTTACTGATAGTTGGGTTTACGATCAGGCTGCTGATACTTATGCTTTGGATGAAGAGATGGCGAAAAAGTTGCGGGAGGCAAATCCTGAAGCTTTTCGCAATATTGTCGGCAGAATGTTGGAGGCTAACGGGCGGGGTTTTTGGCTGCCGGATGCGGATAAGTTGCAGCAGTTGCGCGAGTTGTATGAGTTAACAGATGAGAAGATTGAAGGGGTGACAGTGTAGTTTTTTTAGTCTAAATATTTAGGGGCAGGCTAGAAGCCCACCCCACAATAGTTTCAAAATTTGTCAGGTGCAAGCATTGGAATTAATATTACCCACAGCCAGGACACGGCAGTGCCGTGTCCCTACCATTAATCGCGGTAGGGACACGGCACTGCCGTGTCCTCTATATCATGTCTGAATGCAACCGGAAACGATATTAGAGGCGCGACTATTAAATACCCCGATCGCCCTGCGGTTTTGCTATAGGAACTGACGGTTTATTGTTTGGAGAATTAAAAGCTCGATCGACCATATCTCCAAAGGGAACAAACTGCGGTGCAGATGATTGAGTTCCTGTTCTGAACGTTGTAACTGGCCCGCCGCCGTCTTGGGCAAAATTAATCAATCTCGTTAAAGCATCACCGGGATTTTTAGCATTGCGCTTGTCTAGGGTGAACAGCAGATTTTGAGAGTTGCAGCGCCCCCGTCCGTTCACGTAACAAACTACGGGCAAGTTATTAACAATTCCTGTGGTTAACTGCAAGTTGGCCAATCTTCCGCCATTCTCGGCAACAGCTTTGGTCAATCTATTGGAAACAATTTGGCAGCGCTGCCAAGGTGTATATTCGCGGCCGAACTCGGTAGATTTCCAAAGAATCATCGGATCGGTCGTGACATTTCCCCGCCGCGCAATTGTGACAAAATTCCGACCGGAAGTAACGCACTGAAATGTTGTTTTAGTGTTATTCAAAGAGTTGCTGGCTGGAGCTGCTTGCACTTGGCTTGCAAAGGCGACAGTACCGGCGAAAACTAAAGCGGATGCTAATAAGGGTGCAGTGAATTTCATAATAACTCCTGCCGCTAAGGCAGCTAAATTTATGTAGGAAGTCATAGTTGTAGGGACAGGGCAGTGTCGTGTCCCTACCTATTTAAATTCTGCTGGTTGGCTGTTGCACCCGGATATTTTTCAAAGATTAAATTAGGTTATTGCACCTCATATCTGTAGGTACAGGCACTGCTGTGTCCTTGTTTCAAAACTTGGGAACGCGGCTGTAGAGACACGGCACTCTCCTTTCCTTGTTCCAAAACTTCCAGGCCACGGCGGCACAAGTTTCCTAGATAGTCTTTTTAGCTACATTCTGCAAAGCCAGGAGAGTCAACAATGGTAAGTAAAACTACAAGGACAGCTCCGAAATTGGCTGGCAAATAAATTTTTATGAAACCTCGAATCATTGTTTGCGGGTTGGGCCACACGGGACACAAGATTTTTTGTTTGTTGAGACAGCAAGGAGCAATTGTTGTTGGTATTAGCGATCGCCCAATTCGCGGCGAAACTTCTGATGTGGTTGTCGGTAATTTGCAAGCAGCTTCTACCTTGTTGGCGGCGGGCATTCAAAACGCTCACACTTTAGTAATTGCAGCAGACGATGATGCTGTCAATTTGGCAATTTTGATGCAAGCGAGGATTCTCAATCCTCAGATTCGCATCATCAACAGATTGTTCAATACTAGCTTGGGCGACAGGATTGACCACACTTTGCCCGATCACACTTCCATGAGCGTTTCATCATTGGCGGCTCCGGTTTTTGCGTTTGCGGCTCTCGGAAACCAGGCGATCGGGCAGTTGCGTTTGTTCGATCGCACTTGGCCGATTCACGAAGAATATATCGATGAAACACATCCTTGGAAAAATCGCAAACTCAGCGATTTGTGGGAGGATCGATCGCGAATGTTGATTTATTATCTCCCGGCTGCTAACAAAACTGATTTAGTATCGGCGGTGCTTGCCGATCGGCAGTGTCAGCAGGGCGATCGGCTAATTGTTGCCACTCAGCCGACTATCCACAGCCCCCAAAAAACTTTAACTCAAAAACTGCTCAAAACATTAACTAGCCTGCGCCGATTTCAGCAGCACAGCCAAGCAGCAGTAATTGTTGTACTGACACTCCTGTCAATGATCGCCGTTGCTACTGCTACCTATATTTGTGTTGACGATAATATCTCAATTGTTGATTCTCTCTATTTTTCCGTAGGGATGATTACCGGAGCCGGAGGCCATGAAAAAGTAGCCGAACAAGCTCCCGAAAGCATTAAACTATTTACAATTGTCATGATGTTAGTTGGAGCCGGCATCGTCGGCATCTGCTACGCACTGCTCAACGATTATGTATTGGGAACTCGCTTTACCGAATATTGGGATGTGGCGCGAGTGCCGCAGCGCAATCATTACATTATTTGCGGACTCGGAGGAATGGGTATCCAAATTGCTAAAGAACTGTACACTAACGGTTACGATATTGTGGCGATCGAGCAAGACCCTAACAGCCGATTTCTAAGCACGGCTCGCTCAATGAAAATTCCGGTCATTCAGGGAAGTGCTAGTTTGCCCGCAACTCTGGAAGCTGCTAATGTTAAAGAAGCAGCAGCACTTTTGGCGGTAACTAGCAGCGATATGTCTAATGTCGAAATTGCCTTGAGCGCTAAAGGATTGGCGCCAAAACTATCAGTTATTGTCCGCAATCAAGACCCACATTTTGCTTTGATGGTGCAGCAAGTTTTTGAGTTTGAAGGAGTTTTGAACCCGACGGAATTGGCTGCCCCTGCTTTCGCAGCGGCGGCGATTGGAGGCAGAATTTTAGGGAACGGAGTGACGGCTGACAGTCTATGGGTTTGCTTGGGCACATTAATTACCCCAAAACATCCTTTCTGCGGCCACCGCATTCAAGATGCCGCTAAGTCTGCTGATTTTGTGCCTCTGTATGTGGAAACTAATTGTCAAACTATTCACGGCTGGGATTTACTGAATTTTTGTTTGAGCACGGGGGATGTTTTGTATTTGACGATGCCGGCGAATCGGTTGGAGCAACTGTGGAGAACGACCTCGGAATTAATTAAAACTTAATGGTTTGACCCGGGGATTTATGTTGCCGATCGCTCAATTGCAACTACCAACCTGATAAAATTGAACCTGTAGAGTAAATTGGACTTACGGCTAATCCTCAGAAACCAGGTTTCTTCCTAGATTTCTCCCGGGTTGAGCGCAAGTTCTAGTATAAATAACCAACAGAGTCTCAATTAGTTGCGATATAGAATGAGAAAATTTTTAGGATTAGTTGTGTTTGGGATGATCGTGGCGATCGCCTCTGTAGCTGTCGCCGCTCAACCTTTGTTTCTCGCTTATCCTCCCGCCAACCACAAAACTACAGCCGATCGCATCTTTTTAATCGGTACAGCGCCCGCACCGGGACAAGTGTTAGTAAATGGCAACCAAATTTCGCGCACCGCATCCGGCCATTTCGCCCCGACTTTTCCGCTGCAACTCGGCGAAAATGTCTTTACCTTGCGTTACGAAAATCAGGAAGTCAAAATTAAGGTGACGCGCGAGTCGAATCAGCCGGAAGCCCCTGTAGGATTGGCTTTTGCTAAAGATTCCCTGACGCCGAAAGTTGATGTGGCGAGTTTGCCGGGGGAATATATTTGCTTTGGGGCGATCGCACCTGCGAATGCTCAAGTTTCGGTAAAATTGGCGGGCATTACTATTCCTTTAAAAGCGCGATCGCAAGTCGAACTACCCGACAACGCATCTGTACTTTTAGACGCAAATTCCCCGATCAAAAAAGGCGGCAGCCAACAGTATCAAGGCTGTGCTAAAACCCCTGAGAACGCCCTCTCATCTAAGGGAAAAACAGTTGATTTAGGCGTGCCATCGTTTGAGCTAACAATGAACGATCGAACTATCAGCCAACAGGGTACTGGCAAGATTTCTATTCTTTCTCCGGCTGACTTAGAAATAGCCGAAGTAACAGCAGATCCTGGTGTCGCCAGAACTGGAGCGAGTACAGATTTTTCTCGGATGACACCGCTGCCGAAGGGAACGCGAGCAATAATTATCGGGCGCGAGGGAGAATGGCTCAGACTCGATTACGGTGCTTGGATTAAAGCCTCGGAAGTGCGAATTGTCCAGGATTCAGTGCCTCCGCGATCGATTATTCGCAGCGCCAGTTCGCGTCAAGTTTCCGGCTGGACAGAGGTGTTATTTCCCTTAGAAACACCCGTCCCAGTCACCGTGCAGGAAGGAGAACGCACCTTCACTTTAACCCTGTACAATACCACCGCTCAAACTGACATTATTCGCGTCACTGATGACCCGGTAATTTCGCGTTTGGAATGGCAACAAATCTCGCCACTGCAAGTACAATACACTTTTAATCTCAAATCTACCCAGCAGTGGGGTTACAAGTTGAGATACGATGGCACAACTTTAGTGCTCTCTTTAAAACACCCGCCGGCAAATACAAGCATGATGCCGATTTCGACACAAAAACCGCTGTCTGGAATTAAGATTCTCATCGATCCGGGACACGGCGGGCCGGAGGATGGAGGTGCTGTGAGTCCAGTGGGGATTAGAGAAAAAACAGTAGCTTTAACTGTGTCGAAATTGGTGCGAGAGGAATTGGTAAATCGGGGCGCGAACGTGCTAATGACGCGGGTAGAAGATGTCGATTTGGATTTGCCGCCGAGGGTGGAAATGATTCAAAAAGAAGAACCTGCGATCGCAATTTCAATTCACTACAATGCTTTGCCGGATAACGGCGATGCCATTAAGACTAAAGGCGTCGGCGCTTTCTGGTTTCACCCGCAAGCGCACAGTTTGGCAATGTTTTTGCACAATTATTTAGTTGCCAAGTTGAACCGTCCGAGCTATGGTGTATTCTGGAACAACCTAGCTATGACTCGTCCTGCGGTTACTCCATCTGTTTTAATGGAAGTGGGATTTCTGATCAATCCCGAAGAGTTTGAATGGATTGGGAATCCGACAGAACAAAAGAAATTAGCCGAGGCGATCGCTCAAGGTGTTACCGAATGGTTTGCCTCTGTCAAATAACAGTTAGTAGTAACGACTGAAGTCCTTTTCAAAAAATTCATAGTCAGGACTTCAGTTCGGTCAATCCAAGGAAATGAAATAATGCTAATTTTTACTCAATCAAAAGCCTTTTTTATTGCAGCCGTCGTTGCAAGTTTTAGCTTCTCACTTTACAGCTTTCCTGTTTTCGGCAAGCAGCAAAGTCTTGCTCCCGCAAAAGCAGAAGCTTTAAAAAAGCAAACTCATTGCTCGTTTATTACAGGTGAAGGCGGCGCGGTTAATATTCGCAAAGGCCCAGGCAATAAGTACCCGGTTGTTGCTAAATTGAAAAGGGGAGACGGAGTTAGGGCTGTCAGCAGACAAGGTAATTGGGTGAAAATTGCGGCCAGATTTTCGGGTAATCCTCCTAATGAAACTTTTACAATCCTTGACGGTTGGGTGAGCAATCAATTTATTAATGGCTGTTCCGAAGACCAATTTGACAGGTGGCGGCAATAGAAAATTTGGTTGGTAGTAAGGACTTCATTCCTGAGTTTTGATAATGGCTAAAGTCCTCACTACAAAGCCAAGCGGGAGATTTTTCAAATTGGTACAAAAAAGACGATCGCCCTGATTCATTGTTGCATTCTCAACCAGCTAAACACCTGTTCGGCGGTGATATTCATGGGAATCATTTCGGGCACGGGAAGGACATCGCTACCTTCGCAGAATTGCGGTTGTTGGTTGGGCAAGAACGCTAAAATCGATCGATCGTCTGGATCGATTAGCCACCCCAACTGACAATTATGTTGAAGACAGTGAATAATTTTTCTAGTTACGCGATTTGAGCTTTGCTCTGGCGACAGGATTTCGATCGCCCAATACGGTGCAATTAGCACATCATCTACTGGTTCGCCACTGTCATCAAATTGAATCTGTTCCCACAATAGTACCGCAATATCTGGAACAATCGATCGACCGCCAAACGTACACCGCAACTCTGGAAAAGCGTAAGCTATCTTGGGTTCCTCTACCACTTCATTAATGACACGCAGGAATTGCCCCTGGAGACGAGAATGTTTAGTTTTCGGCATAGGTTTTTGGAGAATTTCCCCCTCAATGTATTCGCTAGCAGGTTTAGTTTCTGGCAGTTTCAAAAATTCTTCCAGGGTGAAGCGCCTAGTTGCGACTGTCATAAATAAATTCCTCAATTCTACCTATCTTCAGTGTAATTCAAAAATTATTTATTTTGCATAACAATGGTGTTACCTAGCCTAATTTTCCGGAACAATCTGCTGTTTGAATTCAAACAAATTAGGATTGGTAGGGTCATAAAAAGCCCGCAACCAATGCACGTTTGGAGAACCAAAAGTTTCAACTCTAGTAAAATTTTTCATTCTCGGTAGTTGAGTCTCATCGGTAAAATAGGGTAAAGGTTTATCGATGCGGAAATAGTGAGTATCGCCGTGGACGAATACAACCTGCCCTGGGAAATTGCCTGTTTCTGTTTCCAGAGTTGCTATAAAATCGTTGTAGCCACTTCTTCTTTTGTCCGTCGAATCGAGTTCAAATCCCGGATTGGCCTGTGCAACTAACACAATTCCTTTGCTGTTGCTGCGTTTGGCTAAAGCAAAACATTCTTTGATCCAGGCTAAGTTAGCTGAATTGCGATCGGCATATTCTGCATCTCCTTCGGGAGTGCGGCCAAAATTGTTGTTGCTTCCCGGCATATTAATCGCCAAAAACACAACTCCATGATAAATCCAGCGAACATTTTCGCGGAATTTAGCAAACTGCGGGTTTTCGCTTTGACGGGTGAGAGTTAAGGTGCGCTTTCCCAAACTTTGATTACCCTGGTTGAAGATTTCCCGCAGTTTAGCGAGTCTTTCTACTGGATCGTAACTGCCGTTATTTGAACGGTGGCAATCCGTCCATTCATTGTCACCATAGGCAAGAATAAACGGTATCTCAAAATTGTCAAATAAGTGCTTGCGACTGACAAAAGTTGCATCATCGCAGACACTAGAACCGTTTTTAATGTCGCCGTCGTGGACTACAAACCCTGCGGGCGATCGATTGATATCTGCAATCAAACTCGGAAATTTTGCTTCCTGTTCGGCACTGTAGGGCAAATCGCCAATTAAGGCAAATTCAAAAGGTCTATCGCCCGAAGTTTGAGCGTAAGTCAAAACACCCAAACCCGTAATTGATACAAAAACAATAAAGGCAATAATTAGATATTTATTAGTCATTTATTTAGTTCCAACTAATTTAGTTATCAGGACTTACGTAGAACCATAAAAAATAGATGCTGCGATTGCTTCACTACCGTTCGCAATGACAGACTTATGTTATTTCCTTAAGTCCTGGTCATGATAACATATAAGCCGACAAATCACTCTCAGAAATCATGAATTTTCGTCGGTTGCTCTCGCTAATTGCCATGCTTTCGATCGCAGGCTGCAATATCCAAACGCCACAAACTAACACACAGCCTAAAGAAAGTCGATCGCAAATTGCAGCCCCTGTTCCCGCCCAACCCAAGTCTGAGATCAAAGAAGCAAAACTAATTGCTGTCGGCGACATCATGATGCACAGTACCCAAACGCGATCGGGCTACGACGCAAAAAAGAAAACATACAATTTTGACAGTTTCTTCGCACCAGTTAAAAGTATCCTATCAACAGGCGATTGGGTGATCGGAAATCTCGAAACACCTTTAGCGGGGGAAGATGCGGGCGGATATACGGGATATCCGCTATTTAACGCACCGGCTCAATTAGCGGATGCGACTAAAAAAGCCGGGTTTAATATCTTGACAACCGCGAACAATCATGCTTTAGACCGTGGAGAAAAAGGAGTAATTAGGACGATCGCCAATCTGCGCGATCGCAAAATTGCCTCAACAGGAACAGCCACATCAGCCGCCGAGGCTTCACGCACTTTAATCACCACCAAAAACAACATTTCACTAGCCCTTCTAGCCTACACCTACGGCACAAACGGCATTCCCATACCCAAAGGCAAAGATTATTTAGTTTCCCTAATTGACGAAAAAAAGATAGTCAAAGACATTGCCAAAGCCCGAACCAAAGGAGCCGATGTCATCGCAATTTCCCTGCACTTCGGCGATGAATATCAGCGACAGCCAAACACCCAACAAAAACAATTAGTTGAAAACCTATTAAAAGCTGGTGCAGACATCATTCTCGGCAGCCATCCCCACGTCGTCCAACCTTACAAAATATTTAAATTCCCCGGAAAAAATGGGAAAACCCGCAAAGCAGTAGCAATTTATTCAATGGGAAACTTCATTTCCGGTCAAACCAAAAATTATACAGACTTAGGCGTGATTTTTCAAGTAAATATTCGCAAAAAAATTAATGAAAAAACTACTGAAATTACTGGAATAATACCTATTCCTACTTGGGTACATCGCTATCCTCTAAACAATCAAATGAAATATCGAATTTTGGCTTTAGAACAAACAGTAACTAAGAAAAAAGACTCACTCTTAGCAAATTCACAGTATCCAGTTTTAAAAACATACTTGCAAAAGATGAACAATCATCTTAACTCTTTGAAGAGTCAGAAAAACTCAAAGTAATTGGGCATGGGAAATTGGGCTTTGGCGATCGTAATTGGAGGTAGAGCCGAGCGTCGATTTTTATTCCCAGGCAGTGCCCGTTGGTAAGGTAACAACTTAAGCTGGGGAAACAATCATGTATCCAACGGAAGAGGGTGTAGTGGAGTAGAGCGACTTTTCTTTTTATGATTATATTCTTCCCATACGCCAAGATAATCTGATGGTTGATATCTGCCGAATATCTCAGCGAAAATGTTAGGCAATTTTCGATAAGGAGAAACACCCAGATCTTTAAGCATGATGTCAATATATTGTTGAAAGCGAGTGTTGACTGCACAGGATCGCGAAGGTTTAAAGTGCATATTTGCGCGTTTCCACTGGCGGATATATTCAATACTTTTTTCCATATTTTCGCTGGAAGGTAACTCAAGTTCACCGCGCAAGTAAGCACACAGCCATTGTGCAGCGATCTCGACTGCTGGCACGTGCAGAAATCCATGATTGAACCCGGCAAAGGCAATGCCAGGAATGCGAGGATGAAGCAAGTGGCGATATAACTGCACGCCATCGGGTTCGGTTTCCAACATTTTTCGATATTTATCAGGCAAAAATGGAAAAATCGGCGTTTGCGAACCCAAAGATAGAACGACTAAATCGCATGGAATCTCGCCACCATTTTTCAACTTTACTGCTTCTGGCGAAAAACCAGATAATTCTGCACGGTGGGGCGAGATTTTTCCTTCTGCAATAAACGGATAGTAATCCTCAGGCGCAAGCCCTGTGGCTGAACCTAAATCAGCCAATAGTTTGTGGTCTGGTTGTACAGCTTTGATGCGACCCTGGGCAGCTTGGCTTTTTCCAGAAACATTTCGCTGAACTTGAAAGCGGAAGATGGATGCAACCAAATCCCAAAAACCGGAAACAATGAAGCCAAGGCGATTGTGCAGGAAACGTTCAATGGCGGTTGGATATGCCCAACTTGGGAGCATCACTGTTCCAAAACGGCTGAATAATGCGTAGGTACAATGTACGCCCAAAATCCATTCTGGCACATGCCAGCGCGGTGTACGAAATACATGATTTACTTGCGCGCCTTGTTTTGCTGCCAAAGTCGCCATGTCTAAGGCGCTCTTTCCGAAGCCAACGATTACAACTCGTTGATTATCGAATATATCAAGCGTGTGGACATCCCGTTCAGTGATGATTTTCCCGCCGAAATCTTCGATACCTGGTAATGCAGGTTGATACTTTCTTTCTGTAAAGAGTCCAACTGAGATAACAACGTATCCAAATAATTCTTCGTGAACCCCCTCCTGGTTTTTATATCTTAATAGCCAGCCCTCTTCTGTTTCTTTTAGTTCGATAACTTCATGATTTAACCGCACATCAAGCTTTAGATGGTTGACCGCTTGCCCCCAATAATTCAGGATTTGTTCTCCGGTGGGATGTAAATCAGGCGTGAATGGCCAAGGAAAATCTGATAAATGATACTGTTCCCTGATATTTTGCAGGTGTATGTTTGCGTATGTAACTGCCCATACTCCGCCTATCTTTTCGGATTTCTCAAAAACAACTGCTTGGAAGCCATTTTTCTTGAGAATTTGGGCTGTCGTAATTCCTGATATTCCCGCGCCAATAATGGCAATTGGCATACCGTTTTTGTATTGCATATATTTGAGTCTCCTGATTGGGTAGGGTTATTAGAGTAATTCTCCTGACGGAGTGACAAAAAACTGGAAAGCCTTGCACTCAGAAGGGTTTAAATTGATTGCTCTCAAAAAGACAGAGGCGTTGTCACCCCGTCAGATCCGCGACCTTAACCCCAACTGCTGATAGTAGCTTAGTTGGTTATAGACGCTTGGGGGAGAGGAATCTTTGCAGTCTGGCTGCTACAACCTCAGTTGAGGCGAGCTGGCACAGTCCGATCGCCCCAAGGGTGTAACTAATAACTGCTTAATTAACCAAGCGATCGCTCGTTCAACATCAGCAACCTGCTCGACATCGGGAATCGGCTGCCGCTGCACCATCACCACCGGAATTCCGAGTTCCCTAGCCGCAACAACTTTAGCATAAGTAGCACCGCCGCCGCTGTTTTTACTAACAATTGTATCAATCTGATATTCTAACAGCAATTTCCGCTCGTCTTCCAATGTAAAAGGCCCCCTTGCTAATAACAATTTACCGTTAGGAACAGGAGTATTTAGTGCCGGAGGATCGATCGCCCGCATCAAAAACCAAATAGCATCCAAACCCGCAAACGCAGCCAATTCCTGCCTGCCAATGGTGAGAAACACCCGCTGAGACTGCCCTAATAAAGCCCTTGCAGCCTCCGAGTGGCTGGCAACTTCAATCCAGCGATCGCCCTCCACCATCTCCCAAGCTGGACGCACCAGCATCAAATAGGGCACATTGCATTCAGCAGCAGCAACAGCAGCATTGGCAGAAATCTGAGCCGCAAACGGATGAGTAGCATCAATTAACAAGTCGATCGGGCGATCGTGCAAAAACTCGGCCAGCCCAGCCGCCCCACCAAACCCTCCAATTCGCACCGTACCGGTTTTTGGGGTAAAAGGTTGCTGAGTGCGTCCTGCTAGCGAAGATACGACCTCGATTTCAGCGATTTGAGACGCTCTTGCCGCCAGTTCAGCAGCATCCCCCGTCCCGCCCAAAATTAGCAACCGTTTTTTCACCAAATTACCCCTAACTTATACCATTTTAGATTTTAGATTTTAGATTAAAGAATTGTAAATGACTGATGTAATAAGGGTTTGCAGGTTGCCTACAGTCACATCCTTTTTTCAAACGGGTACTATCCAAGCAACGCCCGCAATTTCGGTTAATAATATGTTTAGTAAAGTTTAAACTGCTAACCACAATGATTCGCTCATTTTTGACTTTTTTTACAGTATTAATTGTAACCGGGTTAGTTTGGTTGGGAAATATCGCGCCCGTTGCTGCACAAGTACAACCAACAGATATCGCCGATCCTCAACAGGAATTGGGAGAACTCGTTCAAAAAGCTTTTGAAGCTACAAATGAAGGCAAATTTCCCGCCGCTGAAAGTTTTTGGACTCAAATCATTGACAAATTTCCCTCACAAGCTGCCGCTTGGAGCAACCGAGGGAATTCTAGAGTCAGCCAAAACAAGCTGCAAGCAGCTATTTCCGACTACGAAAAAGCGATCGAACTAGCTCCCGATGCCCCCGATCCCTACCTAAACCGCGGCACCGCCTTAGAAGGTTTAGGACGCTGGGAAGAAGCGATCGCCGATTACAATCATGTGTTAGAATTAGACCCCAAAGATCCAGCAGCCTACAACAACCGAGGCAACGCCAAAGCCGGTTTAGGAAAATGGGAACCAGCAATTGCCGACTACAGCAAAGCCTTTGAATTAGCCCCCGAATACGCCTTTGCCCGCGCCAATCATGCCCTCGCACTTTATCAAAACGGGCAAACGAAGGAAGCAATTCGCAACATGAAAAACATTGTCCGCAGATACCCCCAATTTGCCGACATGAGAGCCGCCCTCACCGCCTGTCTTTGGGAAGCCGGAAAGCGCGGCGAAGCTGAGAGCAATTGGGTAGCCGCAGTCGGCCTCGATCCCCGCTACAAAGACCTCGATTGGGTTGCCCATACCCGCCGCTGGCCGCCAGTTGCAGTCAGCGCCTTAGACAAGTTCTTGCACTTGAAATAATCTTAAAACGCCAATCATAAATTGCGAGCATCCCGATGATTGTAGAGTATATTTCCTCAAAGGGATGCTCCCAAGAAGTGCGCAATTTCATCCGAAGTAGTAAAGAAATTGTTGACTAACTACAGATTGTATTTAGGTGGCAAAAGTACGTTTGTTTGTCAATAGGATAAGGTGCGGAATGCTATAGCAAAAGTACATTTGTTTGTCAATAGGATAAGGTGCGGAATGCGCACCCTACAGACTGACTTGCCTACTTAACTAATTCGAAAATCCGCGCCGCCGTCAACTCCTCGACATTCCTGAAAACCGCTGCTGCACCGGCAGTTTTCAGCGCCGCAGCATAAGCATCGCACCGCACAGAATCATCCAAAACGTGAGGTGGCAAAATTCCCGTCCCCAGCCAAATCCGGTTTGGTTGCACTTCCCGCGCCTTCACAACCGTGTAAATATCGGCAACAGTATCTCCCGCGTAAATTACGGGCAAATTTTTTTCTAAACCGTGCAGGTTTTCCAACTGTTCAATTGCCGCGAAAAGTCCAGCCGGATCGGGTTTTCCCGGTGCATCTTCCATTGCCACCAATACAGGATTCTGTAAGCCGAGTTTCCCTGACAAAACATAAGCAGCTTCATCCCGCATCGCCCCGCTGAAAAAGCCCCAAACAATGTCCCCAACTGTTAAATTTTCCAGGTAAGCCGGACTTAACAGCAGCGGTTCGTCACAAATGTAACCAGTCCAATTTTTCTCATCGGGCCCGCGATAGCGACTTTGGAAGAAAGCCACTAATTCGTCATAGTTGAGAGCGAGCTCGCTGCGGTTCCGCCCCATCCCCTCAAAATAACGGCAAACTAACTCGAAAGACGTTTGCCAGTCATTATTCCACACTCCCTCAGACTTCAGAGAGTCGATATCGAGAGAATTCGGGCGAAAAGCACCCGCCGTGAAATGTTCCACCGCATCCGCGATCGCCCGCCGGTAGGAACCGGACACATCCCGCACCACACCGTCAATGTCGAAGACTAAAATAACTTTGTTCACAACTTAACTATCCTTGTACCTAGGGCGAGTGAGAACCCAAATTTTATCTGTTCCCAGCCCCTGAGCGGTGCTAAAACCAGCCGCGCCACAAAACTTTTAATGGCCGATGACCCATTATCGAACAGAGTGTGCTACGCTTAGCGATTGTAGAAATTTTTAACAAGTTCGATCGGAACCCTGGAGGTTTGCTTGTCCAAGTTCATCTTAAAAGTTCTCTGGCTAGAAGAGAATGTTGCCCTCGCCGTTGACCAAGTTGTCGGCAAAGGAACTAGCCCGCTGACATCCTACTTTTTCTGGCCTCGCAAAGATGCGTGGGAAGACCTCAAAAACGAACTCGAAGCCAAACACTGGATTGCTGATAACGATCGCGTCGAAATCCTCAACCAAGCCACAGAAGTAATTAACTACTGGCAAGAGGAAGGCAGACGGCGCCCGATGACTGAAGCTCAGTCAAGGTTCCCGCAAGTGACTTTTACCGGCAGCAACTAAGCCCAGCTTTAATTTGCTACCCATATAAATTGCCTGTTATGGCTGACGAGGGGAAGGAGAGAGGGGAGAAGGCGAGAGGATTTGACGCTTTTTCCACCTCGCCGTGAAACATACAATTTAAATGCGCTACAGCTTATCTTGATACTAACTCCGATTTTCAGAGCTACTCGGGTTTTGGGCTTGGTCAATTTGAGATTTTAGATTTGAGATTTATCCAAAATCAAGCTTTCAAATCGGATTTTCTACAATCTAAAAAGACTAAGCAACCAAACCAAATAAATCTAAAATCGGCTTTTTTATACTTTTAAATTGTACAGTTAGCTCTCAAAAGACTTCCCTATGACTAATGACTAATGACTAATGACTAATGACTAATAACTAATAACTAATGACTTCTTCGCGGAATTTATGGGCGCCGAAAGTACGATCGACCAAACCGAACAGCTACCGCTGGTAGTAAATCCCGACATTCTCCAGCAAGCTATCCTCTACAAAATTAATACTCGCATAAACGCTCGCGGAGAATTAGTTTTCCCCTGCATACCGGGAATGCTAAACCACTATCTCAAGTCGATAGAAAAGCTATTTAGCACTCTCGACAGACCCCTGCCCGAAGACCGCAAAGACGAACTCAGCAAGCTGTTAGCCACCAAGTTAGAACAAGGCTACCGCACCTCCACAGCATCAATGCTGATCCTGCAATACGAATCAGTACAGCCGCCGCAAACCGGTTTAGCCTGCAAAGTGATTGTTACTACCTCAACAGTTGGAGAACAGTACAAAAGCTGGGTAGACACCAGAGAACCTCCGCTTTTCGGTTCTCATCCAGACGCAAAATTGATGGCAACGGCTGCTAAATTGGGTACACCCGATCGAGTACGGATTTTGGACGTGGGGGCTGGTACCGGCCGCAATACCTTGCCGCTGGCGAGATTGGGCTATTCTGTGGATGCGATCGAACTAACTCCCGCTTTTGCAGAACAATTGAAAGCGGCAGTAACAGCCGAAAACCTTCCCGTGACAGTGACTGAAGGCGATGTTCTCGACCCCTTAATGCGGATGAAACCGGCCCGCTATCAGCTTGCAGTTGCCGCCGAAGTCATCTCACATTTTCGAGACAGCGATCAAGTACGGCTTTTCCTAGCTAAAATGTGCGATTCCCTGTGTCCCGGAGGTCTGTTGCTGTTCAGCACGTTTTTAACAGTCGGCGACTACCAGCCGGATGCCCTGGTGCGACAAGTTGCCCAACTCTCCTGGTCTACTTTATTTACCCCCCAAGAACTCGCCACCGCAATGGAAGGGTTGCCCTTAGTCCAAATATCCGACGAATTGGTGTTTGAGTACGAACGCCACCACCTGCCGGAAGGAGCCTGGCCGCCGACGCCCTGGTTTCCCACTTGGGCCACCGGTCGAGATGTCTTCCCGATGGCAAACGGACGCCCGCCAATGGAATTGCGCTGGATTTTGTGTCGCCGAAGTTAAAAAAAATCAGTCATTTCTAGACGGACACAGCAATCACAACCTTAGAACGGCGGTAACAGTTGCATCAGCTCTTTTTTTTCCAAGTCATAAAGCCGGCTCGCTGTCAAATGTTACGACGCCGTCACACAAAAATTTACAAAAATATATATTAAAATGTAAAGATAGCGAAGTTCGATCGCCCCTGGGTGAGAAACCCCGTGTCTGATTAGATCCAACGCTTGCAAACCTTTTATTTCTTGCGAAAAATAGGGTTGCTCACGGCAATCGGGTTTGAATAAAAGTCGATCGCCCTCTCAATCGGTGCAACTAGAGTTAAGATGAATCAAGAAAACCTACTCCCCCAGATAGATGACATTTTAGGGGAAAAGAACTAACTAATAGATTAGCTCGCTAGTCAGCGATGCTCCTGAGAAACAAATATGCTTTTAACACGTCCACTACAAGCGTTTGGAGCAATCTTCGAGCACAAACCTTCAACAAATAGATCATTGATCGAACAAAAAAGCAGTAATAATTCTTGGGACCAGAATATTGATCCCGCTGTAAACGAACAAATTGACTGGTATATCCAAATGGAAATGCTAATGAGTAACGCTAAATCTTCCTGCACCGATGAAGAGATTACTGCTTGGCTGCGCGGATTGCTGACAATTGCTTGGGCAGACGGCAACTTTGACGAAGACGAGCAAAAAATGATTGCGAATCTAACTCAGGATGAACTACATCCGGTATCTTTTGAAGCAAGTTTTGAACCTATTGCCCCAGAGGAACTAGCTGCTGTTTTAGGGAAAAGCACAGCCAACGGCGAGAATTTTTTGAGGACAGCAGTAATGGTAGCCTTGGCAGACGGTACATACTCACTCAGCGAAGACGAGGTAATCCACAACTTTTGCACAGCTTTGGGTCACAAGGTCGAGGCGATAGAAGCTCTCCGACAAACGATACAACAGAGCAAGTCCGATCCGCAGGGGCCCAGCAGCCAAATAGTCTTTGATGCGAATGTCGCCCCAGTCGCCGGAACACCGCTTTCATCTCGACTACCTCAACCTCACCAAAAAAATGTTCTGCAACCCGTCAAAGACTGGCTTGACGCCTGGGAAGTTCACGATCCGAGAGTTGCACACTTTGTCTGCAAAATGATTCCGCCGCAGTGTCCGTTTGAGCGAGATGTCGTGTTATTCGGACGCAAAATCGTGCACATTCCGGCGATGTGCAAGATAAACCCGCTTTACGAACAGTTGGTGGGGATGCGCTTTCGAGCTCTCTGCTATTTGGCAGATGAATGTAAGGAAGATGTCTCGATATATTGTTAGTAGTCAGTGGTCAGTAGTCAGTAGTCATTAGTCATTAGTCATTAGTCATTAGCCATTCTTGTGAAATCTTGGATTAATGACTGTAACTATTAACCAATGACTACTAATTAGTCCAAGACGCAAAAACCTGGTTTTTCTACAAAAAAACATCGTTACAGCGATCCGCCCCAGTAGAAAAACCAGGTTTATTCAGTTTTTGTGGGTAAGTCCTGCTAATATTAAATCCGCTTTGATAATACCAATTCAAAAAAAGTTTTGCTACAATCCTCAATCTTATACAAATTATTAAAAGTCGCAGACCCAAGAGCCGGACACGGCAGTGCCGTTTCCCTACAGATACTCGGGTAAAATCTCTCGGTATGCACTACTTTTCAGAATTGGTATAACTATATTTTTCCTGCGACTATAAGTCGCGACTACACTTGCTTGGAGTCCGCCTCTGCACACTCAAGGAAAAGAGGAATATTGTACTTGGATCTGGTATCATAGCTAATGACTACTGACTACTGACTACTGACTGCTGACTATTGACTACTGACTAAATTATGCAATTTATCGATCGAGCAGATATTCAAGTCGCAGCCGGCAAAGGCGGCGACGGTATGGTAGCTTTTCGCAGAGAAAAGTATGTACCGGCGGGCGGGCCGAGCGGCGGCACCGGCGGGAGGGGCGGTTCTGTGTTTATGGTGGCGGTGGAAAGCCTGCAAACGCTGCTGGATTTTCAGTACAACCGGATTTTTAAAGCCGAAGACGGGAAGCGCGGCGCGCCGAAGAATATGACGGGGGCTTCTGGGGACGATCGCACGATCGAAGTTCCCTGCGGTACAGTTGTTTACGACGCGGAAACTCAGGCAATCTTGGCAGATTTAGTGACGCCCGGACAGACATTTTGCGTTGCCAAAGGTGGCAAAGGCGGTTTGGGAAACAAGTGTTTTCTGACCAATTCTAACCGCGCTCCCGATTATGCGATGCCGGGTAAAGAAGGAGAACACAAGTTTTTGCGTTTGGAATTGAAGCTATTAGCTGAAGTGGGAATTCTGGGGATGCCGAATGCTGGCAAATCCACCTTAATTTCAGCTTTGTCTGCCGCTCGCCCCAAAATAGCAGATTATCCGTTTACAACTTTAGTCCCGAATTTGGGTGTAGTCAGAAAACCCACCGGCGACGGTACTGTTTTTGCTGATATCCCGGGATTAATTGAGGGGGCTCACGAGGGCGCGGGTTTGGGTTACGAGTTTTTGCGGCACATTGAGCGGACTCGGTTGTTGCTGCACTTGATTGATGTTACGGATGAAGATCCGATCGCCAATTACGTCACAATTCAGGAAGAATTAAAGGCTTACAGGCGTGGTTTAGCCGATAAACCGCAGATTTTGGCTTTTAATAAGGTAGATGCGATCGACCTTGAAAGCGAAGAAATCGGTAATTTAATCAGCCGACTTAAAGAAATTAGCGGCGCTCCTGTTTTGTTGATTTCCGCCGTTAGTAGAGTTGGATTGGATGAATTGATGCAGCAAGTTTGGCAGAAACTCGACGAGATGAACGAGAAAGAGGCTGCGGAAGAGTTAGCAGTCGCGAGTGTTTAATCGCTTTCCCGTTTCTGGAATTTCCGTGAATGGGTAGGTGTTTTTTTGAGTGGGTCAAATCTTTCGGCTGTATGGCTTGTGCGGCAAGGGTTTGAGGTTCTCATGTAGGGCCAGCGTTACAGCGAGTTAATCTGCTTCCCCTTGCTCGGCACAGTTGAGAGTGCTGATGTTTTCAGCAACGCTAACTCCTGCTTGATTATGAGTTATTCTAGAAAAAACAACCAGCTTGCTCAATAAGATGAAAGCTCAAGAAGTGCTTAATCGTTACGCAGAGGGCAGGAGAGACTTCCGTGGTGCAGACCTACGAGGCTTGTCTTTTAAAGGTAAAGACTTATCAGGTGCAGATTTTTCTACAACTGATACCAGGGTAACTGATATTAGGGGAACTAATTTTAGTCAAGCTAATCTCACTGGGGCTAAGTTTGTAAGAGCTAAAGCTGGATTGCAAACACATCAAGCAATTTTTCTGTTAGGATTCGCATTCCTAACAACATCCCTACTAGGATTTGCTTCTGGACTAGGAGGTTTTTTCGTATCAGTCCTCTTGAATCGTGAAAATATAAAACAATATGTTGTTCCAGGTACGTTAGCCATCATATTGCTGGCAGTGATATTTATTGCGATCGTTCGCCAACGATATGCAGTAGCTAAAACAACTGCGGGATATAGAAATCTATCTAAAGAGACTAAGGAGGCTGATGATAGAACCGTTTCTTTATCTTTAGCTTCAGGTTTTTTGTCTACCGTTCTTCTTGCCTTTGCAGTAGCGATAGTTCCTTCTGTTAATCCGGCTGTAGTTGTAGCTTTAATAATATTTGGAGGTTTTCTTCTGGTCATAGCTATCTTCTTAGCTATAGCTATGGCTGGTGCTCTTTCTGTTGCAGGGCCTTCAGCAGTAGTCATAGTTTTCATGGGGGCAATAGGTGTATCTGGTGCTGTAGCCAGGGTTTTAGTGATAAATGGAATTCTCAATGCCAATGAAGCTATTTATATAGTCATAGTCGGTGCTATTATTGTAGGATTAACTGCTCTTTATATTGGATGGAACGCTATAGAAGGAGCTATGGCGTTTTTCTGGATCAGACTAATTGCCCTTAACTTTGCTGCTATAGGAGGCACTAGCTTTCGCGGAGCTAATTTAACTAATGCTAATTTAACTTACGCTATACTGAAAAACACAGATTTTAGAGAAGCTAATTTAACTCATACCTGCTTTCTTTATTCAAAAAAACTTGACCAAGCTCGACAAGAGAACC
This sequence comes from Microcoleus sp. K4-B3, assembly GCF_036704615.1. Taxonomy (NCBI): domain Bacteria; kingdom Bacillati; phylum Cyanobacteriota; class Cyanophyceae; order Oscillatoriales; family Microcoleaceae; genus Microcoleus; species Microcoleus sp. K4-B3. The sequence continues at coordinate 52,956 of NZ_JAUBSF010000019.1, read as the reverse complement.
CTCTTCATGCAATATTATCTAACCCACCAATTCGAGATCTACTTGTTAGCGGAAAAGGTCAAAGTAAGTCCTATATTGGTGCAAATTTAAGCGGAGCTTATCTAATAAAAGCAGACTTGACAGACGCAAATTTGACAGACGCAAATATAATTGGTGCTAATTTACAAGATGCTAAACTAGCACACTCTACTTTGACGAGAGCAAATCTCAGTAATACTAACTTACAGAAGGCTGATTTAACGAGAGCAAATTTGACAGAAGCAAATATAATTGGTGCTAATTTACAAGATGCTAAACTATCATACTCTACTTTGACAAGAGCAAATCTCAGTAATACTAACTTACAGAAGGCTGATTTAACGAGAGCAACATTAGTACAAACCCAGTTAGACAAAACAGATTTTACAGGTGCTATTCTTACCGGAGCCTGCATCGAAGATTGGGGTATGACAAGGAATACTAAGTTAGATTATGTAAAGTGCGATTTTGTCTACATGAGGCTGCCCACAGATGAAAAACTCGAGGCAGTTCGGAAACCAGATAATAGTAAAGAAATGTTTGCAGATGGTGACTTTGGTGATTTTATAAAGCCAATTGTTGATACTCTTGACCTATACCATACTGAAGATGTTGACCCGCGTGCGATCGCAATTGCATTAAGAAACCTGGCAGAAAATGCTCCCGATGCTCAAATGGAGATGAGAGCAATGGAGAAGCGAGGAAATAATTTTCTGATTCGTCTTGCGACATCCCCAGAAGCTAACCGTTCTCAATTAAATGAAAAATATTTTAAGTATTACAATGAAACTAAACAATTAAGCGAAATAGAAAAAGCCACCTTATCGGGAAAAAATGAGGACACAAAAATAATTGAAAATAGTATATATGTTGTCTACAATAAAAACACATTGAATGTAGAAACTTATATCAATCAAGGAGATACTATGTCAGACAAAAGCGGCGGTTTACATATCGGCAGTATTGGCGGTGATGCGGCTGGTCTAGCTGGTGGCGACATTAATGGCGTAGCTGGAAAAGAGATGAGCGGGGTAGCTGGTGGCAATATCAGCGGTACTGTAACAGCCAGTATTGGTCAACTTGTCAAGTCAGAAGTCCCAGAAGCTGCTAAGCTTGCTGACTTGTTGCAGCAATTACAATCGGCGATCGAATCTGATACTAATTTATCAGAACAGGACAAAGCTAAAGCGTTAAGACAGGTAAAATCCCTAGCAGAAGCTGGTCAAAATCCCAAGGATGAGGACAAGAAAGGCTTGGCCGATGATGCCATCACCGTTCTGAAAAGTATCCTAACCGGAGTCCCTGCTGTTGCGGGTTGCGTAGCTGCTTTTCAACAGTTGCTGCCACTAATTACATCAGTGTTTGGCTTGCCCTAGCCCGAATAGTCTTGATGTAGCATGAAACTTTTGATGTTTCGCTAACAGTTCGATCGCCCAATCGCCTCAAATCATTCTAAGATTGGCGATCGCAACTGTCCCAAGCATTGCTAAATTCGGTTTGAGTTGCGAATTCGCCCATTGTAATCGACTGTCACCCTCCCATCTTGGGAAACCGTAACCACCGTTTCTACAGTATAGACAGAGGTACCGGGTTTGTACCCTTGAAAAGTAAAAGTCCAAGTTCCATCGCCATTGTCAACAAACGGCGATTCCTCAGAAGTACCGTGCATAGAAGCTTCAGCTCGATAGTTGCCTAAACCCCCATTAGCAATTTCTGCTGCTTGACGGGCTAAGTTTTTTGCCCGATTGAGTTCGATATTATTGTTAATCACTGTCACGCCGTCGGTTTCAGATTCAGGAACAGGATTAGCATTACTCAAAGTGGGGGAGACTCCAACGGCTAAAGTTGAGAGCGCTACCAAACAAGCAAGGCGGATGTTTAGTTTCATAATACAAACTGATTTATAGTTTGATAAAGTCTACAACACTTGCCCGAAAAAACCCGGTTGAATTTTCAATTTTTAATTTTCACTTGTGAATCGGCGGGCGTTTCCTCACCGTTCAAATAGCGGTAACTCATCCGAGAAATATCCCGAATCAATGTTTGAGCTGGCTTCTCCGTTTCCGGTGAATGCTTCACCATCACCGCCACCAAATAACGCTTACCGTTCGGCAAATCCACCATCCCCGCATCTGCAAGCATTGTTTCAATGTTGCCGGTTTTGTGAGCAATAATTGAACCTTCGCCTAAACCTTTCGGCAGCAAAGAAGCATTTTGAGTTTGGCGCATGATTTGCAAAATGCGATCGCGCGATTTCACCGATACCAAATTCCCCCGATCGATCTGGGCTATAATATTAATCAAATCCTGCGGACTGGTAGTATTAGTTCCCTCCAAATCCGGCAAATTATTGCGGAGAACCGTCGCCCTCAAACCCCAACTTGCAAAATGCTGATTCAAAACATCAGCACCTCCCAACAACTCAATCATCATATTTGTCGCCGTATTGTCGCTGACAACAATCATCTTTTGGGCAACTTCCAAAGCCGAATACTTCTTGCCTGGAGTGTCGTCTTGCATCTCCCCAGAACCGCCCACAATGTTTTCGGGCTTCAGCGTCAGCACCTGATCTAACTTCACTTTCCCCTCATCTACTGCTTGGAAAAAAGCTACTAAAATTGGTACTTTAATCGTGCTAGCTGAAGCAAAAGCAGTATCGCCGTTAAAATTTAGGTAGCTTCCAGTATCTAAATCGACTAGAAATACTCCGGCTGTCAAACTAGGATTTTCTGTTGCTAAAACCTGAACTTGCGTTTTCAAAGCGGCTAATTCTTGATTGAGTTGCAGCACTTCTCCGGTCACCGGTGCAGCAGATGCGCTGTCGCCTGCATCTGGGTTTTTTTGCCCTGTGGTGGTTTGTTCTTCTGCTGCTACAGACGATCGGCTCACAGCATTCACCACAGACAGCAGCGTCCCGCAAATCACCGCAATCCCAACTCCCAAAATCAGCAAGCGAGTAGCGTACACCAACGGTGGCACGCTCCGAGGTGCAGAGCGTTTGCCCGGTCTCTGGCTCGCTTGCGGACGCGGTTTCGACACAGGGGCTTTTTTGGTATTTGGCCGCGATCGCGTGTCTGGAATGCGAGCAGGAGGCTCCAGGGGCCGGCTTTCACGCGACTCCGGGGGAGTTGCAGTCCAAAGCTCCCTGTTGGGATTGCTGGCGATCGAACTGACAGTTTCCAGATTCGGGTCCGGAAAATCGAACATATCGACAGCAGCGAGGCCTTTTTTGCGTGGTTGGCGAGTCTTCGACTGCGGGATTTTGCTGGTTCTGGGTTTTCTCGGGTTAATGGCAGATCTGGGATCGGATAAAAAGTCTTGTGCAGTCAATTCTTCCGAAGGTGCCGGAGAATTGGCTCTAATTCTGCTGCCGCGGCTTGGTTGCGGTGGCAAAGTCGAAGGTTCTGGCGATCGTTCTCGAATTTCGGAATTGCCGTTTTGCGGTTGCGGAGGGCGGCGGCGACCCGAGTTGCCAGACTGACTTGCTTTGCCGGACTTAGGCTGCTTTGAGCCGGAGTTGGGAGAGGATATCGAGGATATCACCGATAATATCGATCCTTTGGAAAACCGCTCTGCCACGTCTTACTCCTTCATCACTACTGTAAAGTTCAAGTTTAAGATTTTTCAGCTTGCCAGCCAATCGATTTGGGATTTTAGATTTTAGATTTTAGATTTACCCCAAACGCTGCATGGTCTCAGAAACAGGGTTTATTACCCAGAAATTACCCCACAGCTTAGGTTTTTAGTCAAGAAACCCTGTTATGAAGGTGACAAGTAGGTGCAGGACTGTTCTCTGTGAAAAAAATCCTCAATCTCACATCCCCAATTATCAGCATTTCCCCTAGCGATCCGTTGGATTTTTTGGCAACGCCCCATCCAGAGTATCAGAAACTGTCTCTCGCGGGTAAGTTTTGATTGCCCATTCTGTTTGGCGGAGGACGCCCCGCAGCATGGCGACTTCATCAACTGTCGGATACGCCCTGTTGTACAAACGCCGAAATTTTTCCATCCGACTTGCTGCTGTGTGCTGCTGCAAATATCCAATTTCGAGTAACAGCGTTTCTAGTTGCTGGTAATATCCCTCTAAATTTTCCAAGGGAGCACTGGTGAGGGGAGGAGAGGAATTTTCTGTCTGGCTGGTTGCAAGTTGTTCTTGGTAACAAGTTGATAAATTATCTGTTGCATCGGGTATTGAAGAGGCAGAGCCTCTGGATATGCGTTCCCCGGCTGAGCCTGGGAACGAGGCATTTTCTTCTTCCTCCTTCTCTCTTCCTCCTTTTCTCTTCTTTCTTCCGACTGCCATCGGACTTCTTCCGACTTCCCGATACAGTTCGTAGCAGCAGATAGCGACTGCTTGGGCGAGATTTAGGGAAGTGTAGGCGTCACTGGAGGGAATGCGGATCAGGCGCTGAGCGCGGTTTAATTCGGCATTGGTCAAGCCGCAGTCTTCTCGGCCAAAAATTAGGGCGCTGGGGGCTTCTAGGAGCCAAGGCAAGGCGTCTGCGGGCTGTTCTAGCTGTGTTGGCAACGATCGACTATCGTCTCCTGTAGTCGCGATCGCTCTGACACACCCAACCAAAGCAGCCGGCAAACTATCAACTACTTTGGCAGTTTCCAATATATCGGCGGCGCGAACTGCCATCAGTCGGGCCTCTTCCCCTAAATAATCGCACTGGGGATTTACCAAAATTAATTGGTGCAAACCCATATTTTTCATGACGCGGGCCACAGAACCGACATTCAATGGGCCTGCGGGTTCTACTAAGACTATTCGGATTTTGGCGTCGGCCGTTTCGAGCATTTTTATTTGGGGAGGTGTTAGGCAGAAATTGGTTGTTTTGTTTGTTTTGATTAAAATTTAATCATTAATGTAATGTCCAAATTAGCATGGCAAAGCAGCGATCGAAATCTGATTTACCGACAAAAATGTGCCCTGTGTGCGATCGACCTTTTACTTGGCGCAAAAAATGGGCGGACTGCTGGGATGATGTCAAATACTGCTCCGAACGTTGTCGTCGCCGCCGTTTGGCCGCTCAAGATTAAGAATTTAGGGTAATTTGCTCGATCGAGGCTAAGATTGCAAAGGAAAAATTTTAGGTTAAAAAATATGGCATCGCAACAAGTGCAACCAAAGCTAGTTATTCACGGCGGTGCCGGCAGTTCTCTACACAGTAAAGGCGGAATTGAGGCGGTGCGGAAATCGCTTTACGATGTTTTGGAGGAAGTTTATCCGCTGCTGAAAGACGGTGCAAGTGCCGTAGATGCAGTGGTGCGGGGCTGCCAATTGTTGGAAGATGACCCGCGATTCAATGCCGGTACTGGTTCTGTGGTGCAGTCTGACGGTCAAATTCGGATGAGTGCTTCGCTGATGGACGGTTTGATGCAGCGTTTCAGCGGGGCGATTAATGTTTCTCGCGTTCAACATCCGATCGAACTTGCTCAATTTTTGCAGCATTCGGACGATCGAGTTCTCTCTGATTTTGGTTCGGCGGAATTGCTGCGAGAACTTCAATTGCCGATTTACGATCCGATGACGGATTTGCGCTTGCACGAGTGGATGCAGGAACGCCAAGGCAATTTTAGCAAAGCAATGGCTGACGTGGTGGCGGAACCGGCGGGTATGGGTACGATCGGAGTTGTAGCTTTGGATGTTCACGGACGCTTGGCTGCTGGGACTTCGACTGGTGGCAAGGGTTTTGAGCGCATCGGGCGGGTTAGCGACTCGGCGATGCCGGCGGGAAATTACGCGACTGGAAATGCGGCGGTAAGCTGTACGGGGATTGGCGAGCACATTATGGATGAGTGTTTGGCCCCGCGGATTGTGATTCGGGTAACGGATGGTTTGAGTTTGAAAGCTGCTTTTGAGCGTTCTTTTGCTGAAGCTGACGATCGTCAACGGGATTTTGGCGCAATTGGAATTGATGCTAGCGGTGCGATCGCTTTTGGCAAAACTAGCGAGGTGATTTTGGGTGCTTTTCACAACGGTATGGAAATGGGCGATACTTTGGAAATGAGCAAGGGAACGCTGATTTTTATTGCTTAAAAAGGGTTCTGGATCGGAATCACCGATCCCCGACTTTTCCAAAAAGTCGGGGATGTCGATCGGCGTTAGTTTTACTCATTCCTTTCTCACTTCTAGCAATATGGCGACATTTTCTGCAATCAGTGCTGAAAATGCGATCGTCCTATCCTTCATCCTAATCTGAAAAAAGAGATTCCAAGTCGCGGTATCCATTCACTAGGCGAACTACATCAATTCCCTCTTCTCTTGGGTAATTACAAACGATGTAATCATCGACAATAAATCCTCGCAAGCTGGGAGATAGCTGGCTATAATTTTACCCATATTAGGAAAATCCGCCGTGACTTTACATCGTTCTCGCATCCTATCAAAAAGCTTACTGGCAGCACTGTAATTATTGCCAGAAATATACTCGCAAATCTCATCTAAATCTTGAACTGCATCATCTGAGAAAGAATAGCTGCTCATAATCCAGACTCAGAAATTGAGCGAATTTTTTCCTGCAATCTGGCAAAAAATACTTCACCATCAGTCACTTTTCCTTGAGCAATTTGCTCAGTGCCGCTAGCAATTTTTTGTCTGAGTTCTGCCAGACGCAGGTGTTTCAGTGCACGATTTCTTTCTTCTAGCAGTTGCAATGCTTCGCTAATTAGTTCCTGAACGCTGTCATAGTTGCCACCTTGTAATTGCCAGAGCACGTAATTTTCCTGTTCTGGTGTTAGGGTAACATTCATTGTTTGGGCCCCTCTAAAAAACTTTAAATCAATTATACTGCAATAATTAATAGTGACCTTTTGTAAAGGATAAAGAAAAATCCGCGTCAGTGAATGTATAAGGCGGTAAGTAAATCATCAAACCCTATTTGTTGTGTCCCACCTGTGGGTGAGACGAGATTGTGAAAAACGGCACAACCCGATGGGGCAAGCAGAATTACAAATGTCGTGAACGTGGTCGTCAGTTTGTCGAATATCACCAATGAAAACCGAAGTCGAAGTGACAACAAAGCCATGATTGACCGTTTGTTGTTGGAGAAGAACCCTTTGGCTGGGATTGCCGGTTTGATGCAAGTTTCTGAAGCTTGGTTGCAACGCTACGTCAATGCTTTCGATCGACCCGTCCTTCAGCAAGTCGAAGTGACGAAACCTCAACCACGACTGAGGGTACAAATCGATGTCTGCGGTATATCGACAATGGGCGGTCTGTGACACGGATTTCTGGTCGCCCGATCTAGTTGCTTTACCTAGCAAGCGTCCGAAAAGCAGTGGGCAAGGAGACTGGAAAGACCAGCTATATTGAACGGTTTAACAACACACGTGGAGACAACGAGTGTCGCCCTTGGCGAGCAAAATATTGTCATTTTCTCGCTCGTTGGAAAACCACATTGGTGGGATTGGGGATTTTATCGATCGTCACAACGCATCGTTACGGGCTGCTGCTGCTGCCTAAAAACCTCGACTTTTCTTCATCCTTTACGAAATACCATTACCCAGAAATTAAAGTTGGGCCACTATCCTACAAACATTATTGTTGCGCGTCTTGTACAGCTTTTTTATTAATGCTTGAAGATTCATATCAAGTCCGTAGGCGATCGCTGTCCTCTTTACATTGACCCTAAAAAATGACAGTTGATTTGGTTAAGTGTTGTTTTTTGAAAGTGTTATATCTGAGTGCGATCGCAACTCTTCTTCTAGCTGACTTTGAGTAGAGCGTTTCTCATGACGATTAGTCCGTTGCGCTACATTAATGGCGTGTCTTCGCATCTCTATTACCTGAGCAATTTCACGCGATAAGGTAGGTTGTCGTTCGATCAGGGAATTGACTGCATCTGCGTCGATCGCCATCACCTCCATATCCTCCACCGCCGTAATCGATACCGGGCTTGGTTCCCGACTGAACAGCGCCATTACTCCAAAGAACTCGCCCCGCGACAGCTTGACAATCTCCAGTTCTTCACCTGCATCATTCAAGACTGTCATTACCGCCTCCCCCGCAATAATGATGTACATAGAGAAAACGCGGTTGCCTTGCCGGATAGCGGTTTCTCCTGTGCCAAAATGCTCTACTATTGTTCCCTTCGTCAGTTCATCTAAACTACTTGGCTCCTTAGTAATTGGGATCAAAGCAGGAATGGAGGAAAATCCTTGACTCAACTTGCTTGCGGTACTCTCTGTCTTGCTAGCGGCAGACTCCACGGCACGTTCGTATTGGTAGTGATGGAGTGTGAGATTGTTGCGCCGTGCTGCATACCAAATGCGTGTCATAAATTCGTTTTGCGCTGACCCAAGCTGTTGATAATCTTTGACGAAGAATCCTACTTTATAGGTAATCACAAAGTCATCGTAAGATATCGTTTGAGCATCGGGCTCGGGTTCTGCTAAGATTCCCGGAACAGATAAGGCGGTATTGAAAAGGACTTGCCTCACGACATTGGGAGGATTGTCGTAGGAGAAGCCAACTGTAATGCTTCCAACATAAATCCGATCGGGTGCGGTGTAATTACAAATCACTTCCTTTCCCAATATCTGATGCGGAACGATGAATACTTGGCGATCCTCCGTCAGCAAGCGAACTGCCCGCCAGTTCATGTCAATCACCTGACCTTCAGCGTCCCCCACCTTGAGCCAATCCCCGATATTAAACGGACGCTCAAATAACAGCATAATTCCCGTCAAGATGCTGCCCAACGGGTCTTGCAGTGCTAAACCCAGAACGATCGAAGTAACACCCAATGCAGTGGCAAGCCCTGCCAAGTCAGCCCCCCAAACTTGTGACAGGACGATCGCCCCGCCGATCAGAATGGACACAACCCGGCAAAGGTCAACCAGTAGTTTGGGCATCCGTCCCCGCCAAGTGTCCGCTTCTGCCTGCTCGAACAACAATGCGTTAATCAGAGAGAGAGCCGCGTTGATCACACATATCCAAAACAGCGTTTGGATAACTTTAACCAGCGTTGCTTGCGGATCTAACCTGAAGACTTCTCGAACAAAAATCATTAACGCAAAAGATGGCAAGACGAGGTTTTTCACCGTCCGCAGGGTGGATGCCAGGGGATTTTTCTGCCGTTTTAATCGCTGAATCACCTCTCCAAAGAGAATCACGAGCAGTGGAAACCCAATGCCTAAAACGATTACCCAGATCAACCAAGGTTCTTGCCAGTTCAAGTTACCCATCTGAAAACATCTCCAAGTACACACGGTTTACTCGATTCCTTCACTCTCGTTTTGTGGTTTGACGAGGGCTTCATCTCGCAATTTTGTTGCCTCATCGTCAGAGGAGTTCAAAGTAGCGATCGCTCCCTCACCCGATCGATCTGGCAATTTCGCCAACACAGCACCGTTGCCCCCAACAGTTGTCGCAGTTTGAGCCGCGTAAGAATTATTTGATTGTTCCGAGCGATCGTCAGTGGCTAGGCGGTTGTATCGCAGTTCCCAAGCGATCAGCGGTGGCTTGTCTATTTCCGCGACGATTTCAACTTGCTCGAACTCGTAGAGGTCAGACAAGCGCTCGCGGACATATTCGGAAACCAAAATGCTTCCGGGCGGACAAGCAGCCTTTAGCCGGTGGGCAATGTTGACCGTCTCGCCCCAAACGTCATAGACGTAACGGCTCTTGCCCACAATACCTGAAATCAAATCCCCCATATTGATCCCAATTCGCAGATCCAAGTTCAAGCCGCGTTCGTAGTTGAAGCGACGCACGTGGGCCAGCATTTCCAAGGCACAATCGATCGCCCGCTTGTCGCTATCGAGGCGAGAAACAGATAGTCCGCAGACTGCCATGTATCCATCGCCCATTGTTTTAATTTTCTCTAGACCGTGTTTGTCTGCCAGGTCATCGAAGGCATCGACCAACTCATCCAGCAGCAAAACTACCTGTTCAGGACTTAATGATTCAAACAGCTTGCTAAAGCGGTGCAGATCCGTAAACAAAATGCTGACACCGGAAAAGGGGTCAGCGATGACACCCTCTCCCTGTTTGATCCGCTTGGCAATCTTAGCAGGCAGCAGCAGGTCAATCAGACCTTGGTTCTCAGCGTTTTGCTGTTCGACCTGTCGGATGTGGCTTCGCAGCGCGTAAACCCTCTCGTTGAACGACCTTTCCAAATCGCCAAATTCATCCCGCGTTCCCGATTCCACCATCGAATTTCCGTCGCCAGCCTCGATCTTTTTCGTGCTGGCGATCATGCGATCGATCGGCGAGACAAACAGCCTTGCCAACCACATCGCCACTAGGGTGACAATAACCACGATCACAGCGGCTGCAACTATTACCTCTCGTTGAAATGTGCCGATCGGAGCGAAGGCTTCACTGATATCTATTTCTGCGGCGATCGCCCATCGCAACCCATCGACTTCTACCGGTGCATAGGCACCCAGCACGTCGCTGCCCCGATAATCCTTGTTGCGCAGCAGCACGGATTTGCCAAACAATGCCTGGTTCACACCCTCAACATTGGCAGGCAAAAACAGAATCGTCGTGTCAATGTCGCGGATTTTTTTGACGCTTGATTCAGGCAACCCGCTCTCGGAGAGCGATTTTATAAACTTCTCTCGATCTTCTATCAAGAATCGCGATTTCGATCGCATCAGTTTATCTTGCCCCACCAGATAAGTTTCCCCGGTGTCGCCCAATCCATTCTCCTTCCATTTGCCGTAGCCATTAACCACGTCGCTGAGCCGATCTGCTGGAAGCTGGAACGCCAACACGCCAATCATCTGGGCTCCATCAAAAATGGGGGAGGCGATAAAAGCCGATGGCACATTGTAAGAATAGATGTAAGGTTGGAAATCAACGATTTTGACGAAAGCCGTGCTATTAGAGCTGCGAGAATCTTTAAACGCCTGGACAAAGTTACTATCAGCAACCGGCCCTTTAAGCAGGTTAGAGCCGAAGTCACCCTCGTTAGAAAGCAGGTAAACGACATTCCCACTCAAATCAAGCAGGTACATATCGTAGTAACCGAAGCGTTCGGCGATGTTGGCGAACTTGGGGTTGTAGCGAAGGTTAACGCGGGTGTAGCTACTGCCATCTTTTGGGTCATCTAGCTTGCTCTTCTCACCAATTGGATAGGGGTTATTGGCAAGGTAGTGATACTGGAGGTAACGGGCGGCAGGGCTTTTAGGTAGGAAGGTTTCGGGAACCGGCGGAGCCTCCATCGTCTTTTTGAGCCGTGGAACATACTCATTGCGGTAGAACTGATCGATCTTGTCATCATACGCCTTGGGTACGTTCACCGTAGCGAGTTCATCAAAAGCCTGCTTGTACTCCTTCATGGCATTGATGAACATATCATCATCACTGAGCGTCTGGGTGTGCTGAACCAGAAATTTAAAATATCGCTCGACTTCCTGACCTCTGATACCCCGGAGACTCGTTAACTGGTTAAATACCCGCTGTTCGAGGAGCTTTTGCCCAGCACTGGAGCAAATAAAGGTACTTGCCAACATCGAGCAAAGGCTGACTACCAGCAGCATGATGATGAGCTTGGTACGGACACTGAATCGATTGAGCTGATTTAGCGATTTCATAAAAATACTTTTGCTAGTTCCAGTATCAGAGACTGAAAACAACTTGTATTCCAGTTGCTTTTTGGGTCTTGTAAGTGATCCCCTAGTATACCTTTTCTTGAATCATAAGACTAAATGGCACGATCGCTTAAAGTTTATCTTGTGGCGATTGCTGTCCGATCTTTCAACTATCGCATTTAATTTTTCGGCTAAATATGCCTGACACGCTTCTTAAGTTTCTGGGATAAATTAATCGCCGTCTAACAATCCCAAAAATAGACGCTATGTATCCAGCTCAAGTAAGTTGGGTTGCACTTACGCTGGGTAGTAAAATTTTGTAAAGGATATACAAAAATCAGCGTCAGTGAAGGTACAAGGCGGTAAGTAAATCATCAAACCCTATTTGTCATGTTTCAACTGTGGGTCAGACGAGATTGTGAAAAACGGCACAACCCGACGGGGCAAGCACAATTACAAATGTCGTGAACGTGGTCGTCAGTTTGTCGAAGATCCGCAATGGAAACCGAAGTTGAAATGACAACAAAGCCATGATTGACCGTTTGTTGTTGGAGAAGAGGCCCTGGGCTGCGATTGCCAGTTTGATGCAAGTTTCTCAAGCTTAGTTGCAACGCTACGTCAATGCTTTCGAGCGACCTGTCCTTCAGCAAGTCAAAGTGATGACGAAACCTCAACAACGACTGAGGGTACAAATCGATGAATTATGGTCGTTTGTGGACGATCGAGGCAATCTACAGTGGGTGTGGTTAGCGATCGATCTCCGAACTCTCGAAATCGTGGGTTGCCACATCGGGAAGCGCGCTGGGGACTCGGCGAAAGCGTTCTGGGATTCCTGGTCTGCGGTAGAGCGACCATGGGCGGTCTGTGACACGGATTTCTGGTCGCCCGATGTAGTTCCTTTACCTAGCAAGCGTCCGAAAAGCTGTGGGCAAGGAGACTGGAAAGACCAGCTATATTGAACGGTTTAACAACACACGTGGAGACAACGAGTGTCACCCTTGGCGAGCAAAATATTGTCATTTTTTCGCTCGTGGGAAAGCTACATTGGTGGGATTGGGGATTTTATCGATCGTCACAACGCATCGTTACGGGCTGCTGCTACTGCTTCCTAAAAACCTCGACTTTTATCCATCCTTTACGAAATACCACTACCAAATGTACCTCTTTGATAAGACTTGTGGCAAAATGACCATTAAACGATGGGGTTTGTCGCTTAATGATGTTACCGAATGCTCAACTCGCGAGATTCGTGCGGTAGAATTAGACGAAATAGCAGATAGCGAGGGAAATCGTAGCTAATATGTTGATTTGTGGATGTTGGGGGGCGATCGCATATGTTTAAGAAGCCATTCACTAACAGAACAATACAAAATGGCTGACTTGATTCGCAGCTATATCTCTACCCGCGATCGTCGCACGCTTAGCAATATATTTGCCGTGCAAGTCCGTGAACTGTAGCTATCCCGTAGGGAATCGCCCAAATCAATAACTAACGATAATTAGGTAGGCACAAATAAATTTTACAATGTAACAGAATGTAAACCTGGTTTCACCTTTGCGATTACTTTCCTTCGGCTCGCGAAAGCTAATGTTTGACTCGCAATAACATAATTAATAACTTTTTAAGATTCATCTACTTTAAATCACGGAAAGCTATCTCAAACCCAGCCGCAAGTAAACTCGCGACATTTGTTGTTCCCGAGATATTTTAGTGCTAATCTATTAGCAAAATAAAAGGGGTCACGGCAAAGGACGACTTCAAATAATATATAAGTTAACAATTCGGCGGCTCGGGGTCAGGAAGTCGATCTGTAGCATCATTTTTGGAATCAAAAGGTGAGATAAATGAAAATAATTAAGCAAACAGCAACTGAATTAAGAATTCAGACTCAAAGCATATTTGATTTTTGGCTCCCTAGTTGTTTATTAATGACATTGGGACTGATATCGCTGACTTTTGACTATCATGCAGCAACCCTGAGCTGCCAGCGATTGCAGGCCAAACAAGGAAATTGCCAGATTGTGCGATCGAATTTACTGGGGTCGAACATCAAAGAAATTCAGGTTACTTCTTTGCGGGGAGCTAAAGTTCAAAGATGCGGCTATAAAAGCAGAGTTGTACTTTTGACCTCTGTTGGCAATGTTCCTTTCACTGCTAACTCCACTAACTGGGGGAACCAAGACGCTGTTGCTTCTGACATCAATTTTTTTGTTAAAAATGCAAAGCATCCATTGCTGCGCTTAAGCCAAGACGAGCGCTGGTTGGGATGGACAGGAGGCATATTTTTGCTGGCAGCACTCGCAGCGATAGTCTTGAGAAATAATGAAACCTACAGTTTCGATGGAACTTTTAAAACCTTGACTGTTAAACAGCGGGGTTTGTTGGCACGTAAAGTAATTCAATACTCTCTGTGCGAGATTTATGGCGTGGAAGTCGATCGAACAAAAGATCGGGATAATGACACTTGGTACGAAGTCAGACTTTTAGTTTGTGGAGGAGCGCGCATATCCCTGCCCCACACTATGAGTCCCTACGAGCAAGAAAAAATCGCTAAAGCGATTAACAACTATCTGCACCAGCAAAAATAACAAAACATAGCCGAAGGCGAGAAACCGGATTTCTCAAGCTTGCGGACTTACACATAAACCGGGTTTTTTACCAAAATCTTTGGTATAGCGCCATCGCTCGTGTTATAAAAACCCGGTTTCTTTGGTATCGACTGCGCAAGTCCCGATGCGGGTGGAAACTCATCATCAAAAAAGTGAACGATTGTTCACTTTTTAGGTTCTTTTAACTTCCAACCTGGTTTGACAACTTGCCGGGAACGGGCAATTACTAAACAGTCATTCGACACATCTTCCGTCACCACAGAACCCGCCGCTACAGTAACATCTTCGCCCAAAGTTATCGGTGCAACCAGCACGCTGTTAGAACCGATTTTAGTTCGATCGCCTATTTGAGTTTTGTGCTTGTTTTTTCCATCGTAATTTGCCGTAATTGTCCCAGCACCGATGTTGACTTTTTCTCCCAAAGTCGCGTCGCCTAAATAAGACAAGTGAGCGACATTACTTCGATCGCCGATTTGAGTATTTTTCAATTCTACAAAATTGCCGACGCGGCAGTTGGCCCCAATTTCTGCGTGTCCCCGCAAGTGTGCGTAAGGGCCAATTCGCGAATTTTTCGCCACAATACTGTCAGAAACCACCGAATAAAGCACAGTCACATTTTCCCCAATTTGACTGTTTTCGATCAAACTGCCGGGGCCGATGCGACTCCCAGAGGCGATGGAAGTGTTTCCCCGCAAGTGAGTTTGCGGTTCAATTACCACATCCGGCTGCAACTCTACAGTATCGTCGATCGTAATGCTGTTGGGATCGAGCAGCGTCACTCCCGCCGTCATCCACTTGTCCTTTACCCGCGTTTGCAAAATATCGCAAGCTGTGGCTAAATGTTTGCGATCGTTAATTCCCAATATTTCTTGATAATCTTCGACATCCACCGCCATCACCGGAGCGAGGAAATTTACCGTATCAGTTAGGTAATATTCTTTTTGGTCATTGTCTGCCTTCAACTCTGGCAAAATTTTCTCTAGATCCGGCCAGTGAAAGCAGTAAACACCTGCATTAATTCGGTGGTTTTGCTTTTGAGCTTGTGTGCAGTCGCGGTCTTCGACAATTTGCTGGACTAAATTTTGATTGTCGGTAAATACTCGCCCGTACCCTTGAGGATTCGGCAAATTAGCTGTCAATAAAGTAGCAGAGTTTTGGTGCTGTTTGTGAATTGCCATCAATTGTTTGATAGTTTCTGCCCTCAGCAAAGGTACATCCCCATTTAAGACCAGCAAATCTCCTTTAAAGCCCTCTAAGTGAGGTAGCAATTGTTGGATGGCGTGACCTGTTCCCAATTGTTCGGTTTGTTCGACAAATTCTAGGGGAGGAGATTGAGGATTGTCCGGTATTTCTTTACCACCCATCAAAGCTTCTTTCACGAGTTCGCCTCGATAACCGACGATGACAATTCGCCGGGAAATTTGAATTTCTTGACAACTTTGGAGGACTCGCTCAACTAGCGTTCGACCGCCCAATTCGTGTAGAACTTTGGGCAAGTCTGATTTCATGCGCGTGCCGCGTCCAGCAGCTAAAATTGCTATTGCTACCATTGTGCGATCGACTTTTTTGCTATAAAAACTTGAATATTGACTAACTGATGATATCACTCGCTGTCCGTCGAGGGCACTGCGATCGCACAATTTTTTAATCTCAAATCTCGAATCCGGGCGATCGAGGTTTTTTCTAGCCGGATGTCGGTTTGAGGGGCGATGCTTGCGGTTCGGCTTAACGCCGTTGCGGTATCTGGACTTGCGCGGCCGGTATCAATTACCAGGTTAAAGCAGCGGTATTGGGCGGCCGGGCGGGAGGACTGAAGTGCTTACTAGAAACCTGAGTTCGTTTCCTAGTAAGGAATGCAAGTCTTTTCCCAAGGGATGGGAGGGGGAGCGAAAGTGATAATTTCCATCTTTGGGCTTGGATTTGCCGCGATACATTATACTATTTGTTGAATTTCAGTTAGGGTGTTTTCAACTTTAAAAAAACTATTTCTGACTTTTTCATTCCTTCTGCCTTCTACCTTCTGCACTATCAGGTGTCCAGCTATGACAGAGCTTAATTTTCAGGAACTTGCCAAGCAGGGAAATCTCGCCACTGCGATCGCATCTTGGCTCAACAGCCAGTTGCAATCTGAAGGCATAACAGCCTCCGCGAATCTCGACGGCGACTGTTTGGATGTAATTCTTGAGGCCGAGCAGGTACCGATAGAAGATACGTTAGTTGATTTTGTCCGCACCGAGCTGACGAATTTGCAGCCGGATTCGATTCGCAAAGTGAAGGTTGAGGGCCGAGAAAGAGGTCAGATAGCTGCTGCTTGGAGTCAAGAGTTTAGTTTGGAGAACAGCAACTTTGAAGGACACAGCTTTGGGGAAGAATCGGCGCCAAATACTGGGGTTGCTAATATAGAGGATCGCATAGAAATGGAGAGTAATATTGAAGAGGAGAAACAGCCGGAACTTGCTGCATTTGAGAACCGGCTGCGATCGACTTTCATTGTAGTTGGGCTGGTGACGGGTATGTTGGCGATCGCCGTGGTGGCGTTTGTCGGTAAGATTTTGAACCAGCCTGCTGCAACTGCGGGGAATAATCCCGATGAAACAGCAGATTTAGCAACTGCACCAGATACTTTTCGAGAAGCCGTTAACAGCGCACTCAAAGCAGCAGAATTGGGGCGATCGGCAAAAACCAAGGAAGATTGGACGACAGTGACCGATCGCTGGCAAGAAGCGGTCTCATTAATGAGAAGAGTACCGGTGTCTAGCCCCAACCATCAACTAGCTCAAGCAAAAGTGATCGAGTATCAGAAATATCTGCTTTACGCTCAAGAAGCAGCAGTAAATCCCCCTCCGCCAACTCCAACTCCGACACCAGCCGAAAAAGTACCTTTGGATAAAGCAACTCCTAAAAAATCCAATTCGCAAAAAGAAACTTCGGATAAAGCAACTCCTAAAAAATCCAATTCAGAAAAAAGAGCTTCGGAGAAAGCAACTTCTAAGAAATCTCCTCCCGACCAAGCAGAACCAGAGAAAAAATCTCCTTCCCGATAGATGTTAAAACAGAGATTTGAAAAACTATGACTGACAACACTTTAATCGTTTCTCCTGAATGGTTAGCCACCAATACCGACAATCCGCAAGTTGTAATTATTGACTGTCGGTTTGCCCTCGCCGACCCTGAATTGGGACAAAAACAATATCAAGAAAGTCACATTCCCGGAGCTTTCTATTTAGATTTAAACCGCGACCTCGCGAGTTCAGTTGGCAAACACGGCGGCAGACATCCGCTGCCAAATATTGAAGAATTAGCTGATAAATTGAGCGCGATCGGCATTAATTCAGCAGAAACTTTAGTCGTCGCTTATGACGATTCGCGGCTGGCTTTTGCGGCTCGTTTGTGGTGGCTGCTGCGATATATGGGACACAGCAAAGTCGCTTTGTTAGACGGCGGTTTCAGCGCCTGGAAAGCGGCGGGATATCCGGTAACAAATACTTTGCCAGAACCCCGCGAGGGTAACTTTGTTGCCCAATTGCAGCAGGATTTGGCGGTAAATATTGACGCCGTGAAAGAGCGCAAAGACTTGCCGGGAAAGGTTTTGGTTGATTCGCGAGAAAGCGAGAGATATGAAGGTTTGCGGGAGCCGATCGACCCAATTGCAGGTCACATTCCGGGTGCGGTTAACTATCCTTGGCAAGGGGTGACGGATGAAACTGGAAAAGTGCGATCGACCTCCGAACAAAAACAGCGGTGGGTGGAAGTAGAAAAAGCGGACGAAGTTATTGTTTACTGCGGTTCTGGGGTGACAGCTTGCGTCAATTTACTGTCTTTAGAAATCGCCGAAATTCCCGATGCTAAACTTTATGTCGGTAGCTGGAGCGACTGGTGTTCTTATACCAATTCTGAAAATTAGCATCTGTAGGGACACGGCAATGCCGTGTCCCTACTTTTAATAATTGGTATAAGATTGATGATTGTAGGAAATCAAAGAATACCCTAAAAATCAAAATAAATATAAGGCAAACCGCCTTCGGGAGCCAACACCCAAACCGCATACAAACAAAGCGGTACTAACACCAATTTCATCGGCCAATTTAACTCCAATTTCAAACCCCGACTCAACGCATAATTCCCCAGCATTGCCGCAGCTAAAGCCGCCAACATCCAAGTTAAATGCACTCTTTCCAAACCCAAAGCTTCCACATAAACTTTCTCTGCAAACTGCACGTCAGCAGTGTGTCCCCACAAATGCGAAATCGCCCATCCAGAATCCTTTAAATCCGGAAGGCGGAAAAATATCCAACTACCAAAAACCATCGCCTGAGTCAACAGCCAACCGATCGCAATCCCGATCGGATTTTCCCACAAAAACTCAATCCGCAACCGCTTAAACACCACATCAGTCAGCCGGTGAACCGCCAAAGCCAAACCGTGCAAACCTCCCCACACAATAAATCCCCAAGCCGCCCCGTGCCAAATTCCCGCAATTAACATGACGATCGACAAATTCAGACAAGTTCGCCACAAACCGACTCGCGAACCCCCCAAAGGAAAATACAAATAATTGCGCAACCAATCGCCTAAAGTCATGTGCCAGCGCCGCCAAAAATCGGCTATGCTGGCACTAAAATAAGGGAAATCAAAATTGGGTGGCAAATACCAACCCAGCAGCAAAGCTGTACCGCGCGCCATGTCAACATAGCCGCTAAAATCGAGATAAAGTTGCAGCCCGTAAGCAAAAATCGCCAGCCACAAATCCTCGCTACCCGCCCGCTGCAAATTGGTAAAACTTAAATCGACATAAATTCCCAAGTTATCTGCGAAAAGACCTTTTTTTACTGCACCGAAGGCGATCGTCCAAAGTGCCTCAGAAAGGCGATCTGGCGTCGGAAATTTCTGGGTTTTCAGTTGATAGATCAAGTTGTGATACCGAGTAATCGGACCGGAAATCAGTTTTGGAAAAAACAACTTGTAAGCAGCAAAGTGCAGCAGCGAAGTAGCAGCAGGTGCGCCTCGGTACACGTCAATCAAATAAGCAATGCACTCAAAGCAAAAGAAACTCAATCCCAGGGGTGCGATGACGTGACTTTTCACCCAGTCAGCACCGTCGAGAGCAAAAGGCCAATTTAACAAAGTGCCGATCGAACTCAATAAAAAAGGCACATACTTAAAGCCCAGAAGCAGCAAAACATTCAGGCAAATTCCTATCCACAGCAGCAACAAACGGCGGCGGTTCCAAGATTCATTAGCAATGCGCCAATCCAGAGGTTCCCCAATCGCCATCGCCAAGCAGTAATTAAACAGAATGCCGACTAACAGCAGAGGAATATACCAAATTTGCAGCGAAGCGTAAAAAATCAGACTACCGGCCAGCATGATGAACAGCCGCCCCCACCGTACCGGAACCAACCAGTAAGCCGCAAATAAAACTAGCAGAAACAGGGCATATTGAAGGGAGATGAAAGTCATACCATTTTAGATTTTAGATTTTAGATTTTAGATTTTAGAATTGGCAATGGCTGATTTTGTATGGGTTTGGATCGCGGGCCTGCTGTTGCATTATTTTTTTAAATCGAGACTTTGCTAAGAACGAGATTTATCATGGATTTTAGCCGATCGCCGACACGAAAACAGGCACTCGGCAAGTCCCTACTGTATAGTCGGCAACTGAGAACTGCTACATTTTACAGCACAAACGTTAAATGGTGTTGCAAATTAAATAAATCTTGCCTGCTATAAATTAACTCTCTTACGAACAATATAAAATACGGTGAAAAAAATATAATTAGGTTCGCAGGATCGGACTTCAGTCCTCAAAAGCTACAATGCCTGATATCGTTTCCCTTTGCATCGGAATAATATTTTTCACCGTGCATTGCTAGCATCCCGCACAGCCAAGGAGTGATGTAACCGAAAATGTTTTGAAGTCATCGCGATAGCAGGTATTTGACAAGTAGCCTGATCCCATTTCAACTCTTCCCAAACC
The DNA here is from genome assembly GCF_036704615.1 of Microcoleus sp. K4-B3. NCBI lineage: Bacteria > Bacillati > Cyanobacteriota > Cyanophyceae > Oscillatoriales > Microcoleaceae > Microcoleus > Microcoleus sp. K4-B3. Next base: position 32,804 of record NZ_JAUBSF010000019.1, on the reverse strand, counting down.
TCAAATCCAGTCACATCCGGCATCATAATGTTGATAAAAATTGCGATCGGTTCCTCAACAAGCAACCGATCGCAATTTTTCAGCACCGTTGGCGGCCTCGATCGCAGTACAATGAATTTGTGGCAACAAGTTTTTCAGCAAATACCGAAAAACTATCTTCATCCTCCACAATCAAAACTTTTGCTGCTGAATCCGGGACTGGCGATCGAGAATCTGCAATCGCCAGCGGTATTTCATCTCCCTTACCAACGGACATTTCCCAAGAGTTTTCTTCATCTCCAGCATAGACGATCGGCAGTTTGACCAAAAAAGTCGAACCCACTCCCGGCGAACTGGTGATTTCAATACTTCCTCCCAGAAATTCTGCCAGTTTTTTGCACAGAGACAATCCCAATCCGGTGCCTTTGACCCCCTTCTGCAAGGGATTTTCGAGTTGGACAAATTCTTCAAAAATCCGCATTTGGTCGGCTGGAGAAATGCCAATGCCCGTATCTGACACTGAAAAAGTAACTGTTCCCCCGTCTCCTATTTCCGCAGCAACTCGAACTTCGCCTGCTTCGGTAAATTTGAGGGCATTAGAAATCAGATTGCGCAAAATCTGAGAAACTTTTCCCTCGTCGGTTGTGAGGGTTGGAAGTTCTAGAGGCGCTTCAAAAATCAGAGCAACATCCGAGTTTTGGGGCAGCAGGGGGCGCATCATTCCCCGCAGGGCGCTGAACAAATCTTCGACTTCAAAATCAGCCACGCGAACAGTTAGTTTTCCCGCTTCCACTTTGGCTAAATCTAACGAGTCGTTGACAAGTTCTGCGAGAGACTCGGCGGATTTGCGAATGTAATTTACTTGCTTGTCCTGTTCGGCTGAAAGTTCTCCGTCAAGGCGATGTAACAATATTTCTGAAAGGCTCAGAATTGCCGTTAGCGGAGTGCGAAACTCGTGGCTCATATTGGAGAGAAAGCTGGTTTTGAGTTCGCTGGCGCGCCGGAGAGATTCGGCCTTGTCGTTCAATTCGGCGTAAAGTGCGAGGACTCCGCGATTGGTATCTTCTAGTTGTTGATTTAATTGTACGAGTTCTTCTTGACGCTGGCGGAGTTCGTCTAATGTGCGCAGTAACTCTTGATTTTGCTGCTGAATTTCGGCATAGGGATCTTCTGGGATTTGGCGCGCTAGTTTGTCAACTAATTGATTTAGTTCGATCGCACTCAGCGCAGGCATCTGTTTGGAAAACTGCTTCACTAATTGTACGGCAGTTCCGCGATCGGGCGCAGAGTCGATTTGCACTTCGTCCATCAACCGTTTCGCTGCGGCTAAACCGAGTCCCGCGCCGGTTTGCGATCGAAAATTGGGGCCCAACACACTCGCTAAATCAGCAATTCCCGGCCCCGTGTCAGAAATCCGAGTCCGAAAAAATTGGGGCGATTCCCCTTCCACAATGAATTCTACTTTGCCGCCGCCTGCATATTTGAAAGCATTGCGGGCAATTTCGGAAACTGCTGTGGCGATGCGGGTTTGTACTTGGGAATCGAATCCCAGCCCTTTAGCAATTTGGCGAGCTCTTTGGCGTACTTGTACGATGTCTTGTTCAAAGCGGACTTCCGTCGTCAGGATTGGGTAACTCACGCTGATTCTCTCACCTTGGCTACTATAACTGTCATGTCATCGCGAGTGCGTTTGAAGTCCCGGTAGAGCACGGCTGCGATTAAAGCAGGATGTCTGGAGGCTAAACCCGGGTAGCGGTTTAAATTCCACTGCGCCGCCAAACCGTCGGAGTGCATGATGAGTAGGGACTGCTGCGACCAAGGATAGACAAATTCTGCTACTTTTCGCATCATATGTCCAACTGTGCCATTGTAGGAAACCATGCTGCGGGTTTGGTTATCTGTGACCACTACACCGCTGATGTTGCCAATTCCGGCAAAACAAACTGTTTGTTGGGTACGATCTATTTGGGCGATCGCCGCAGCCGCTCCTCTGGTATTTTTTAAAGCAGCGTGCGCCTTCTCTAAAATTGCTTTCGGCCCCAGTTTAGCGTTTTCCTTAAATACCCGCACTGCTTCCCGCGAGGATTCCTGGGCCAAATCCCCATAGCCTAGCCCGTCAGCAACTAAAATCAGGTTTTTGTCCAGATGATTTTCCGTCGCCCAGGAATCCCCGCAAATTTCCTCTCCTGCTTTCGGTAAGTGGACGACCCCCAATTCCAAGTAATTGCTGTTTTGGGAGGCTTCCCGGCTATTTTGGGTAGGTTCCAGCCGCGCTAATAAGGCTGTCCCCAGTTTCGGTACAGAATGAATATCAAAAAAGGTAGAGAGGCGTTTAATAGCCCCCAGTCCGGTTCCCGGGGTTCCCGCTGTAGAAAAACCGTCCCGCAGACACAGCGCGACATTTGCCATTCCCTGCCCCCGGTCTAGCGCTACTATTTCAATGCTACATCCTGCCGCTGTTTTTAATGTTCGCAGCAAAAGTTCTCCTTCGCGGCCGTGTTTGACCAGGTTTTTTGCTGCTTCGGTGGTAACAATTGCCACTTTACCGCGATCGGTCTCGTTAAATTCTAGTTCGGCCGCGAGGGCGACTGCGATTCGCCGCGCTTCTCCAACTTGACTTTCTTCTGTGACGGGCAGGGCTATCGCATCTCTCATTATTTTGTAGTTCTCATCTTAAGCTGGCGCGCATTGAACAACGAAAAATTCAGCAGTCATTAGTGACCTCACAAACCCGGTTTCTCCTAACCAAACGCAAAAATCGTAGAACAGAAACCTGATTTCTAGCCCTCCATGCGTCAGCATTCAGCAGTCATTAGTGACCTCACGAACCCAGTTTCTTCCTAGATTTCTCCTCACCAAACGCAAAACTTGTAGAAACCGGGCTTCTAGCCCAATCTCCCCCACTCTTCCTCACCGCCAGCGGACGATCGCAATTTTAGTCCCCTTACCCACTTTGGAAACAATCTCAAATTCGTGCATCAACCGCTTAGAACCACTGAGCCCCAAACCCAAACCCTGATTAGAAGTATAACCGTCAGTCATTGCCAATTCTAGGTCTGGAATTCCCGGGCCCTTGTCTTCAAATGTCAGCCGCAGCCCTTTGCGGGTACCTAATTGGAGCGTTTCGAGAGTTACAGTTCCCCCTTTACCGTAGTCTACAGTATTGCGGGCGAGTTCGCTGGCTGCGGTAACGATTTTTGTTTGGTCTACTAAACCGAATCCCATTGCTATAGCCCAAGCTCGCACTTGCTGTCGGACGTGGACTATATCGGATGACGATCGGATTTCTAGTGTCTCACGTTTTGACATGGCGGCTACTGTACCAAAATAGAACTTCTCCACAAAACATAGGACTTACGCTCATCAACTTAGTTTCTCCTTAGAAATCTTAAGTTTGTCAACAATGTATCTACAAACAAACCAGATTTCATTACTGCATATGCCTAAGTCATGGGACAATTTATCGACTGCTTACGATTTCTAGTCAGGAGACAAAGCCAAGGATTTTCTCAACAAAATCATGCCCTTTTCAACGCTTAAAGCTGTGCGAACTCCTGTCAGGGAAAGCCCCAATTCAACGAGGGTAATCGCAACCGCTGGCTGCATCCCGACCACAACTGTTTCAGCATCTAAAATTCGCGACATGGTGGCGATATTGTTGAGAATGCGACCGATGAAAGAATCTACGATTTCCAGGGAAGAGATTTCTATTAAAACACCTTTGACCCCTGTTTTGACGATGCGGTTTGTCAGGTCATCTTGCAGCGTCATTGCCAAGCGGTCGTGCATATCTACTTGAATTGTTACTAGCAGAAATTCTCCCATTTGTAGAATCGGTATCCGTTCCATGATTTACCTATATTTTAGCTTTGAATTAAAATTTTATGCCCCAACGCAATATTTTTTATCTTTCCTCTTTAATATTTTTTATAGTTAAACCTTGGCGATGCAAAGCGACTTTAAAAGCATCAGCCAAAGTAGCTTTTGTCAGAATATCTTGCAAGTCAACTCCCAAATGAACTATGGTTTGAGCTATTTGCGGGCGAATGCCGCTGATGATGCACTCAGTACCCATTAAACGGGCGGCGGCGACAGTTTTTAATAAATGTTGAGCGACTAAAGTGTCAACAGTCGGCACGCCTGTAATATCTAAAATCGCAAATTCTGAGCCGGTTTCCATGATTTCCTGCAACAGAGTTTCCATGACTATTTGAGTGCGGGCGCTGTCGAGAGTCCCGATCATGGGTAATGCGAGAATTCCTTGCCAAAGTTTGACTACGGGTGTTGACAATTCGAGCATTTCTTGCTGCTGGCGTTCGATGACTTCTTCGCGAGCTTTGAGAAAGATTTCTGTCACCCACAGGCCGAGCTGGTCTAATAAACTGGTGGAAAGCCAAAGTTGTTCGACAAGTGCGTCGCGGTTTTGTGTGAGTTCGTGACAAAGCCGATCGAACAATGGCTTTTTGAAGCATAAAATGAAACTCGCTATCTCTGAGGGAGTAAAGCCTCTCTGAACGCGCGATCGCGAAACTTCTGCTAGCAGCAGCCGCATATTTTCCCATTCGGGTGTCTGGATGTCGCTCAAGTTACCGTGTCCCACTGCAATGTGGAGCAATTGCAGGAACTCTTGACACTCGGAGCGCAATTCTTTGGCTCTCATCAAGTCGTCCCGCCGCAGGCCGGTATTTTGCAGTTCTTTGAGCCAGTCTGCTAGTAGCTCTGATTTGTGTCTTTCTAGGATTTCCGCGATCGTGTTATTGCTTGTGAGTTCCATTAAAATTATCTCCTGCTTAGCAATTGGGATGAAGTTGTACGAACGATCGCACTTGAGTATTTCTTGATGGGGCAACTTCTGAGTTTAGCTCACTGTTTGCTGTTTGCGATCGAGGGTTAAGTACCTAATTGCAAAATGCGTTTGACGATCGCACTGGTAGAACTCGGAACTTCTATTTTGATTAAGGAAATCTTACCGCCTCCAGCGATAACTGCCGGTGCTTCCGGCAGAGTTTCGAGTTGATAGTCGCCTCCTTTAACGTATATATCAGGCTTCAGGATATTTATCAGTTTAGTTGCTGTAATCTCGGAAAAAATTACTACGGCATCTACTGGTTTGAGGGCGGCCAAAACTTCGGCTCGCTGATTTTCCGGTACGATCGGGCGAGGTGGCAATCCCTGCTCCTGCGGTTTGATAGCTTGCACGCTGGCGTCGCTATTCAAGCCCACCACGAGCGATCGCCCCAAATTTTTTGCCGCCTGCAAATAGCGGACGTGGCCAGCGTGTAGGATATCGAAGCACCCGTTAGTAAACACCATCGGACGCCAGTTGTCCGGATCGGATGCGATCGAGCTTTCAAGTTCTCTCAACCTGTAAACACCAGAAATCATTGCACTCATTACCAGCAAATTTGAACAGCCATCAATTATCATACCAAAAAATGTGCTATTTTGAACTTTTCCTATTGAACAATTAATCACTAAATCTGCCAATAATTAGTAGTTGGCGATTAGTAATTTGCAATTAGTAATTAGTGACTCTCAAGCAAGAAGGAAGAAGTAAAAATTGCCTTCGGCTTCGCGAGTGGCTAAACAAAAGGAAAAAGGAAAAAACACCTACTCGTGTATCTGTGACAGCCGTATCGTGCTGCTGGTAATTGTAGGTTAAAAAGGTTGGGAAACAATTATTTATTCCACCCCTCTCTTATATCAATTAGTATAAGACAGGGGATTTAGTTCCACGGCCTCTGGCAGGCGATCGGGTAGTGGGAGCCCTAGGGGGTGAAACCCAACAAAACGCGCTCCTGCTGTGTCTATTATTTCTGACACCGCCGTGCGAGCGAAAGCTAGTTAAAAGCTGGAACCCAAGCGTGCAGAGCTCATCTTTACGCTGCATTCGTCAGACTATAAAAGAAGCCAGCAGTTGCTTGCAGCAGTTTCTGGGCGCTATCTTGACCAAGCTTTACAGCCACCCCAGAAGCGTGCCGCCTCCTGTGCCCAACTCTGCATACCTGTGCAGAAACTCGACCCTTTGCGGTCGCAACCGCAGCCTGTGAAAACCCAGAGGAAAGTCGAGGTGGGTACCCGAAGCACCTATTTTGGTGGAAAATAGCTTAACTCGTTCAACACAATCCACTCAACTACCCCCTTGAATCTAACGGTGTAGAATTATCTCACAGGAATTATGAAAGCAAGTAATAGCCGTCAATTTTCTTCAGTAGCTGCTCGAACTCTAAAAGTAGTCGGGATTATCTTGATTCTCTCTGCTTTGCTTGACTGCATCGTTCTGTCGCTGCCGGGAGAAACTTCGGACCTTCTCAATCGAGCCTGGCAGTTGGCCGCAGCAACTCAGATAGTTGACAGGGGCATTATTCCTTTGATGGGTATCGCCCTGCTGATGACTGGCTTTTGGGTTGACAGCAGCAGTGGAGTCTCTATTGAGAGACGCAAGGTTTGGCTGGACTTGCGATTCTGGGCGCTGTTGATTTCCAGCTTGTTAGGTCTAGTTTACCTATTTCTGGTTCCCGTTCACCTCAACAATACTCGTTTGGAACTCAAAGATGCTCTGGCTCAAGTCGATAGAGAAGCGGGACAAGCGGAAGGTCAACTTGAGGCGCAAATTAAAAGCGATCAGTTTAAAGCTCAGGTAGAACAGCTCAAAAGCCAGCGGCGCACCCAGATAGCCGCGCTGCTGCAAGACGACGGGAAGCTGAAACAAGCACTTAAGAGTCCAGAGGTTCCCAAGGAATTGAAAGCTGTGCTTCAGGAGTCGAAAAATGACCCGAAAGCCCTCGACAAGTTCCTGGAACAGCAAGCTCAAGAACTGCCAACTCAAGCTCGCAACGAGATTCGCACCCGCAAGCAACAAAAAGAGAAAGAATTAAGAACTCGATCGAGAAATTCGAGTTTGCAGACTGGAATCAGCAGTTTGTTGTTAGCGATCGGCTACATTACTGTTGGTTGGACGGGATTGAGAAGTATGGGAATTCTGCGGTTCGGCCGCCGCAAAATTTGACCGGCGCTGGCAGGGATCGCGCTGGTCGAGACATCCCTGAGAAATAGTTTGTTTACCCAATAGTTTGCCATTACTGAAAGCTGGGAATGTTCTCAATTTATATTCTGACTTACAACGAAGAGATTGATATCGCCGCTTGCATTGAATCGGCACTGCTTTGTGACGATATCATTGTAGTTGATTCTTTCAGCACCGATCGCACCCTTGAAATTGTTCAGAACTATGCCGTGCAAACAGTGCAGCACCGCTTTGAAACTCACGGGCGCCAGCGGACTTGGATGCTCCAAGAAGTCCCGTGCAAGTACGAATGGGTTTACATCCTCGAAGCTGACGAGCGGATGACGCCTGCACTGTTTGCTGAATGCTTAAAGGCGATCGAAAGTCAAGAATATATCGGCTATTACGTAGCTGAAAAAGTAATATTTATGGAGCGCTGGATTCGCCGCAGCACTCAATATCCCCGCTATCAAATGCGCCTGTTTCGCAAAGACCGAGTGTGGTTTACTGACTACGGTCACACTGAACGGGAAGTCTGCAACGGGCCTACTCACTTTTTGAAGGAAACCTACCCTCACTATACTTGCAGCAAAGGTCTTTCCCGCTGGATTGAAAAGCACAACCGCTACTCCACTGACGAGGCGGCTGAAACTCTCCGCCAATTAGAAGCCGGTCAAGTAAATTGGTGGGATTTATTGTTTGGCGCGTCGGAGGTGGAAAGGCGCCGCGCTTTGAAAGATTTTTCTTTGCGCTTGCCTTTGCGGCCTGTGGTGCGCTTTTTCTATATGTATATTTTACTCGGCGGATTTCTTGACGGCCAAGCGGGATTGGCTTGGTGCACGCTGCAAGCTTTTTATGAATATCTAATTTTGCTGAAAGTTTGGGAAATGAAGCATCTACCACTGCCAAAGTTAGAGGTAGTGGCAGAACAATCTATTTCGGAAGTAGTAACTGTTGATTCGCCTAAAGTTTCTTATAATCTTGGCGCTTCCGATACTCGAAATTAAAAATTGGTAATGGGTAATTGGTAATGGGTAATTGGGAATTGGTATGACATCCGTTCAATCCGAAGCAAGCGAATCCGTTGCCGAACTTCCTTGTTTCGCCACAACAACAAAATAGAAAAAAACCCGGTTTCTTGGATAAACCGGGTTTCTGAATACCCTCAAAGTTTTACGATTAAGAAAGTTTTGATTGTTAACTCAAAACTCTCACCACTCAAAACTCAAAACTATTGAGAGTTAAGCATCGCTGTTTTTGCCCGATCGATCTTTAAAATCAACACACCCAAAGGCGGCAAACACAAGTCGATCGAATAAGGACTGTTGTGGAACCACCACTCATCAGTCCACTTGCCTCCCAAATTCCCCATATTGCTGCCGCCGTACTCCCGCGCGTCGCTGTTAAACAACTCCGTATAGAAACCCGGTTCCGGCACTCCTACCCGATAGTGAGAGTGGGGCTGTGGTGTAAAATTGCACACCGTCACCACAAACTCGTCCCCATCCTTCTCGCGGCGCACAAAGGCCACGACGCTGTGCCGGTTGTCGGTACAATCAATCCACTCAAACCCATCCTCAGCAAAATCTTGACTGTAAAGTGCCGTTTCGCTGCGGTACAAATTGTTCAAATCCTTAAAAAACAGCTTCAACTTTTGGTGCGGATCGAATTGCAGCAACTGCCACTGCAAATCCCCCCAAACGTTCCACTCGTGCCACTGGCCGAACTCCATCCCCATAAAGATCGTTTTCTTTCCGGGATGAGCAAACATAAAAGTAAACAAACACCGCACGTTTGCAAACTTTTGCCATTCATCCCCTGGCATTTTCCCGATTATATGAGCCTTGCCGTGGACTACCTCATCGTGGGACAAAGCCAGCATGAAATTCTCGCTGTGGTTGTACCACATACTGAAAGTTATGTTGTTCTGGTGGAACTGGCGGAACCACGGGTCCATGTGGAAATAGTCGAGCATATCGTGCATCCAACCCATGTTCCACTTTAGGTTGAAGCCCAAGCCGCCTACATAGGTCGGCCAAGATACCATCGGCCAAGAGGTAGATTCTTCGGCGATCGACAGCGCACCCGGGAAATAGCTAAAAATGACGTGATTAGCCTGCCGCAGAAAATCCGCCGCCTCGATATTTTCCCGGCCCCCGTACTGGTTGGTCAACCATTCTCCGGGTTCGCGACAGTAATCCAAGTAAAGCATCGAGGCCACCGCATCTACGCGAATCCCGTCGATGTGGTACTTGTCAAACCAGAACAGAGCGTTTGATACTAGGAAATTCCGCACTTCGTTGCGGCCGTAGTTAAATACTAGGGTTCCCCACTCTTTGTGTTCCCCTTTACGGGGGTCGGCGTGTTCGTACAAGTGAGTTCCGTCAAAGAAAGCCAAACCGTGTCCGTCTTTGGGGAAATGTCCCGGCACCCAGTCCACCAGTACGCCAATGCCGTTGGCGTGGCACTGGTCAACAAAATACATGAAATCTTCAGGTTTGCCGTACCGGGAAGTTGGGGCGAAATAACCGGTTACTTGATAGCCCCAAGAACCGTCGAAAGGATGTTCGGCGATGGGCAGCATTTCGATGTGGGTGAATCCCAAATCTTTGACGTAGGGTATCAGCCGATCGGCTAATTCCCGGTAAGTCAGAAAGCGCGCCCCGGGATTCAGTTCCGAAACCTGCACGGCTGGTTCTATTTCCCCATTTGGTAGCACGGCGGGTTCGTCAGTAGCAGCGTGCAGCCAAGAACCGATGTGGCATTCGTAAACCGAAACCGGCTGGGTAAGTTGGTCTGTGTGCCGCCGCTGTTCGATCCAAGCGCTGTCGTGCCAAGTGTAGGTGCTTAAGTCGGTGACAATTGATGCTGTTTTCGGCCGCACTTCTTGCTGGAAACCGTAAGGATCGGACTTTTCGTAGGGATGTCCGTCTTGGTTTTTCACTTCGTATTTGTAGGAAGTTCCCACTTCTAGTCCCGGAATAAATAATTCCCAGATGCCGTTTTGCGATTTCCGCATTTGATGTTTGCGGCCGTCCCAATAGTTGAAATCTCCTAAAACAGAGACATTGCGAGCATTCGGAGCCCAAACGGCAAAATATACTCCTGTGATGCCGCCTACTTCGGTGAGGTGCGCCCCGAGTTTTTCGTAAATCCGGTGGTGGTTGCCTTCTGAGAATAAGTGAAGGTCAAATTCTGTGAGTTTGGGCGATCGAAAGGCGTAGGGGTCGTAAATAAAGCGATCGTGTTCTCCTTCTTTGACCCGCAGTTGATAGTTTGCTAGTTCTGGGGTTTCGATCGTACATTCAAAAAAGTGAGGGTGATGCTCTGATTTCATCGGGTATTCGGCCCTGGCCTCCGGCAACACTACCGATACCGCATCCGCATTCGGCAGATAAGCTCGGACGGCCCAGACTTTTTTGCCATTTTCTTCGATCGCGTGCGGGCCTAGCACTTCAAATGGATCGTGGTGCTGATTCCAAACAATCCGGTCAATCTGTTCAAAGGGGACGGTCGCGGGCATAAAACTACTTACCTCAATCTTTTGACTAAATGGCTTTCAAGACCTAGAGCGGCGCTGAACTTTACATTTCGATACATTTTTGATCGCTAATCGTACCACTGATTAGCATGATTTTGCCTGCCGCGGCTCCAGCGAGCGCGCTGGAGCCGCGGCAGGCAATGTTATTACCTTGCCTGCGGCCCAGCTAGGGTTTTACTGCTAACTTCTAAGTATAGAAATATTAAAACAAATTGAAAAATTTATATTATCTCCCAAATACCCTTGACTTTTTCTAAACTATGTGATAAGGAATATTTTTCATACTCTTGTCGATTTGCGACTGCCGGAGGGTCAAGGAGAGTAAGTGTTGGGGAGCAGCTAATCATTTATCTGAAATTTTCAGGCAGGGACGATCGCCCGATCGGTAGACTTTCACATCCCGGAGGCTGGGTTTCCCCACAAAGTGCGTGAATTTGGGGAAGGCGAGAAACAGCCAAGGATGCTCAACTGGGTATTGAGGAATCAAAGCTAAAGGACTCAGCAGGGCAGCAGCAATATCTGCCACGCTCAAGGAATCTCCTACCAAATAGACACCATCCTGCCAGCCACGGTGGAATCAATCTCAAGCAGCACTCAGGCGCAACGGGAGCGAGTTTTGCCCAGGCAGGCTTTATGCCGAACTGGGGGCGCGCCAATTAAATCACTAACTGGCTCAAAACAGACGGGTCGATTTGCTTGCCCGTACCAGTGCGAAACTCGTAGTAAACAAATCGAGTAGCAATGCCGATGCTTTCATCGAGCCAGTCTTCGACCGTCCCAGCCTCAGCTTGCTTTTCTCTCGTCTGCAGGCAACAGCGGGGGGGAAGGAAAGCGAGACTCGATCGACTGCAAAATTTGCGTCGAGTCTGCGATCGCCTCCGGTTGACCTTCGATTTGAGGCAGCAGCAGTGGCACTGTCTTCCAACCTCCCGTCAGAGGCTTGACTTTCAAAACGTGCAGGCCGGTAGTCAAATTTTAAAACAGAATGCCCTTGTAACCCAGTGCTAAGCCGACTTTGCGGCAGTAAGGGGACGTACTGAACTTTAGTAAAAGCATCAGAATTACAACTAACACCCAACTTGAGACCTAGACCTGTGAGATGAAAAAATGCGAGGAGCGAACGATTTTTCACCTGGAGGCTAGGCTCGTTGGGCAAACACTCTCGGATCGCCCTAGTTAGGGAGACTTTTTAGGAGCAGGGCTAGTAGTTGCACCAGCCCCTGGAGTAGCCTTGGGAGTTTCCTTCACAGCAGGAGAAGAAGCAGGAGGAGTAGTAGTAGTAGTGCCGCCCGGAGTGGGGCTGGTGGGGCTGGTGGCATCACCTCCGCAGGCGCCGAGGGCGGCTGCCAAGCCCACTACCAAAGTCAAACGAATTAATCCCTTGTTCATAAAAACTCCTTAACATTGAAAACCCATCGCAAGGAAGGGAATAGTGTACTTGAGAAACAATGCTGGCACGAATAGCTCAACGATTCGCTCGTTGATTACAATACTGCATTTATTAATAAATTTCACATGGATTACCGCTATCCGGCAAAGATTTCTTTTTTTTTTGCAAATCCTGAAGTCAAAGAGACCAGTGGTAGGATGGGTTGGTTGGCTTGTGAGGTATCTTTGGTAAGGATAACCGATCGAACGCAGATGGTCACAACTGGCGATCGTCGAGACAAAAAATTCTTAACCTCAATCAAGCTGAAGCTACCCCACTTTAGGTATTGGTGAACTCTATGACCGCTGCTATCAGATCCCCTGATTCTCCCCGCTCCCGATCGACCCGCAAGCCCGCTGCTGGCGCAGCCAAAAGCAAAGTTACTTCTATTGCCAAAGCTAGGCGGGCGAAGACAGGACCGGTATTGCCCAACTACTCGCCAGCCGACGAACAGGCTCAGGCTCGGCCGTCCGCATCGGTGCTGAAAGTTCTGCCAACTCGCCAGCAGCAGCCAGTGTGGTTGCGATCGCTCCTGCAGGCACAGCGCGCCTCCTCAGTGGCAGCAGTTATGCTTTTGGGCGGTGCTCTGAGTCTCTACGGCTTGACTGTTTACGGCGAGCAGCGCTGGAGTCAGGATTATCAAAAACTGGAAAGTCTGCGCCTCCAAGAACAGCAGTTGAGTGCTGCTAGTGAAGTCTTGAAACACCAACTTGCTAAAGAAGCCCAAAATCCAGAAACCGGTTTGGCTCCGCAGAGTCCTGGGGACACGATTTTCTTGCAGCCGGCCCCTGAAACCCGATCGCCCCTTGTGGCGGCACCAAACTCTGAGCCCGCTCTCAAAAATCGAGCCGGTGTGGAAACACCGCTGGGCTATTAAGCCTGTGTCAAAGCGGATAGTGCCCGAGGGCCTGAGTGTCCGAGGGCCCGAGAATTTAAGGATATAATTTCCTTTTTGGCTTTTTTTCAAGTTGCGCTCGATTTGCTTTTTCCCACCAGAAGTTAAAAATTAAAACTAATTAACACGACTTCAAAAACAAGAATGCAACTCTAGGTTTGATCCCAACCCTGATAGCGATCGCTCATTCCCAAGTCTTTAATTCTCTCTTCTAAAACCTAAATAAATTCTAAATTCTCAAATGATTTAACTTGCTATTGAATTTTTAATGCCATGAGCTACGACCCTCGTTTTGACCGCTACAGATCGCCGAACTTCAAACGCCCCAAACCTTCGGGCGATTCCCTACGGGATAGCTTCGCTTCACGCGCCGGGTGGGAAAAACAAGCCAAACCTAGAGCGAACGGCAGTTTCGGCAGATCGCCACAACAGACTGCTCCACCTTGGGGGCGGCCGGTGGAGCGTTTAAAACCCAGGAAGTTCCGTTTGTGGGCCGTGTGGGCGGTGTTGATGCTGGGGGGGCTGGGGCTGGCTGTGAATTTGTTTTATTTGCAGGTGACGCGAGCTCCGGCGCTGCGCAAACAAGCGGAGCAGCAGCAAACTCTCAAAACGAAGCCGTTTGTGCCGAGACGCCCGATAGTTGACCGCGCCGGGAATGTTTTGGCGATCGACAGACAGGTGTACACGCTCTACGCTCACCCGAAGTTGTTCAACCACTCGAAGGCGGAAATTGCTGCTAAGTTGGCTCCGATGCTGGCGATCGAACTGAGTCCGGGCACTACGTCGGAAACTGAATTGCTGCGCAGGTTTAATCTTGGTGAAAGCGGTATTACAATTGCGGATTCTCTGGCTCAAGAGGTTGCCGATCGCATCGCTCAGATGCAAATTAAAGACAGTCCGGTGGATGGTCTGGAGTTGCTGCGGCAGCAGCAGCGTTTTTACCCGCAGCAGGAGTTGGCGGCGGATATCCTCGGTTATGTGGACGGGGAACGGAAGGGACAAGCCGGGGTGGAATACAGCCAGCAGAATTTGCTGGAACGATCGATGCCGTCGATTCAGTTTAGCAGGTCGAGCAATGGGAATTGGGTTCCCGATCGGCTGACGGCGGGATTTGTGCAGCTTGATGATTTGAAATTGCAACTGACGATCGACAGTCGCTTGCAGCGGGTAGCCCGAGTTGCTCTCAAGGAAAAAATGAAGCAATACGAAGCCAAGCGGGGCACGGTGATTGTGATGGATGCCCGTAACGGGGAATTGCTGTCTGTGGTAGCGGAACCTTCTTATGACCCGAATCAATATTTTAATTTCGATTTGTCGCGCTATAAAAATTGGGCTGTAACTGATGTTTATGAGCCTGGTTCGACTTTTAAAGCAATTAATGTGGCGATCGCTCTGGAAGCGGGTGCTGTGAAACCTAATAGTGTGTTTAAGGACGAAGGTCGGATTTATATGGATGGCTGGACTATCCAAAATTCCGATTACAAATTCGCAGGCGCGCGCGGCCCTTCCACTGTTACTGAGATTTTGAAACATTCTAGTAATGTGGGGATGGTGCACGTAATGAGAAGTATGAAAGCTTCTCTTTACTATCAAGCTTTAGAAAAACTCGGACTCGGACAAACTGCGGGAACTGATTTGCCTTTTGAAGTAACCAGTCAGCTTAAAAATCGAGAGCAATTTATTAACTCTCCGGTGGAAGTTGCTACTACGGCTTTCGGGCAGGGTTTTTCGATTACTCCGATGCAGTTGGTGCAGCTTAACGGAGCTTTGGCTAACGGTGGCAAGTTGGTGACTCCTCACGTTGTGCAGGGACTTTTTGATAGGGAAGGTGAAGCTTATTGGAAGCTTCCGAGGGCTGCTACAAAGCAAATTTTTTCGCCTGAAACTACTAAGCAGGTGTTAGAAATGATGGAAACTGTGGTTGATGGCGGTACGGGGAAAGCTGCACAAATTCCCGGGTATCGGATAGCTGGGAAAACGGGGACGGCTCAAAAAGCTAATTCTGGTGGGGGTTATTCTAAGGACGCGATTATTACTAGCTTTGTGGGGATAATGCCAGCGGAGGCTCCTCGGTATGTGGTGCTGGCGGTGATTGATGAGCCTAAGGAGGGTTCTTCGGGGGGTACGGTGGCGGCGCCGATTGTGGAGTCGGTGATGGAGGCGCTGATTTCTATTGAGAAGATTGCGCCGAGTAAGAAGTAGTTGATTATATCGTATGCTGCATCAGGAATTGACGATCGAATATAACGATCGACAACAAGGATATTGAGGACGCGGCAATGCCGTTTCCCTACCCCAAATTTATCGATTAATTATTGTAGGGACACGGCAGTGCCGTGTCCTGATTTCTATCGATAACACGACAACGGAGGACACGGCAATGCCGTTTCCCTACCCCAAATTTATCGCTCGCCCCCGAGGATATAACCATCGAAAACACGACAACGGAGGACACGGCAATGCCGTTTCCCTACCCCAAAATAATCGATTAATTATTGTAGGGACACGGCAGTGCCGTGTCCTGATTTCTATCGATAACACGACAACGGAGGACACGGCA